>NZ_BADU01000054.1:0-53384 GCF_000239875.1 Pseudoalteromonas sp. BSi20311
GGGCACAAATGCGACTGTTAGATTTGATAAAGTCCTACAGTTTAAACCTGACAGTTCAAGTTAGTACTTATTAAAATAAACGAAGCTAACTACTTGAACTGGCTTATTCTATGTCGCTTATTATTGTTGCCCGAACCCCGAACCCCGAACCCCGAACCCCGAACCCCGAACCCCGAACCCCGAACCCCGAACCCCGCAATTAAGCTATTAGTTTCTCCGCTAGGTTGAGTTCCATTGTTGCTTTTAATAAACGGTATAAGTTAATTGACGCGTCAATTTCTTCTTTACGGTTGGTTAAGCTTTCAATATTTAAGCCCAGCGGCACACCTAAGTGCGCACAGCTTTTTAAAATTGAGTCGAGGTTTTCGCGACAAATACGCACTGATTCGCTTAATGTATTTTCCGAATCAAGCATGCGCCATTTAGTTGCCTCTGGCACTGAGATGCCTAGCCATTGCATAAACTCTAAGGTTTTTTCACCACCACAAGGCGTAAAGGTTAATATAATTCGATTAGGTGTCAGGCCTTGTGCTTTGCATGTGCGCGCATAACTGGTTATTAAATCTATGGTTGCTTGTGCGTTGTACACGGCTTGAGAGATAAAAAACTGGCACCCTTGTGCTGTTTTTTCTATTAAGCGTTGGTGTTCGTTGCGCTTATTGGCATGGCGCTCAGCAATGGTTACACCACCTAAAAAGAAATCTTCAGACTGCTCTGCCAGTGTTTTATAGGCATTCGGTAAGCTCAGCTTTATATCACCTGCTGATGATGGGCTGCCCACTAACACCACGTTTTTTAAATCGTAGTCATTTTTAGTTTCATCTAACCACGCTTTAAACTCACTCACACCGCGCTGAGCTACACTTTTATAAGTAATTACATCAAGATCAGATAAGCCTCGTAAGAGTTGACTGTACTCGCGCGGATCAACTGTTTGCTTAAATGCAAATGGACGCGCTTGCTCTGTACGGCTGCTTTCATCTTGAATGTCATAAATAATCACACCGTCATATTCAATTTCGTGTAAACGGCCTAATAACTTTTCGGCAATGACTTTTAATTGCGCTTTATCAGTCCCAATTTTTGGAGGTGTTGTGCCAATTAGGTAAACACCTTGGTTGGTGTCCTGTATTTTTTCTTGAAGTGATAAAGCCATAATCCTCATTCCAGCTTAATTTGTGATGATGGATTTAATATAGCAGCCATTTAGACGTCTAGATAGATTTATTTATTGAAAGTTTCTCAACAAACGTGAATTATTTTCATAGTTAAACCAAGTTACCAGCAATAACTGACACAGTTGTTTACATAATTAATAGGCTTAGGGCTCTTATATTTAATTGCTTTACGGCATACTTAGTTTGGTAAATGTTTTAAAAATTGCTCAATTTAAAAAGGGATAACAATGAAATTTAAATTATTGGCAACTAGCCTAGCGGTATCGCTGGCCTTAACAGGTTGTGCTATGCAGCAAAGTCAAAACACGCAAACAGCAGCTCAACAAGAACAAGTTAATAAAGCAGATGAGCGTGTTTTTTCACAAGATTACCTATTAGAAGAGCTAGATAACGGCTTGCGTGTGATGGTAGTTAAAACCGATTACCCAGATGTAGTATCGCTACAAATACCGGTATCTGTTGGCTCGCGAAATGAAGTGGAAGCGGGTAAAACTGGTTTTGCTCACTTTTTTGAACACATGATGTTTAAAGGCTCTGAAAAGTTTCCGCAAGATGTGTATTCAGATATTCTAAAAAATTCAGGGGTTGATAACCGCGCCTACACAACTAACGATTACACTAACTACCACTTAAATTTTTCAAAACAGCATCTTGATAAAGTACTTGAGATTGAAGCTGATATTTTTCAAAACTTAAGCTACACCGAAGAACAATTTAGAACCGAAGCGCTTACCGTTAAAGGCGAGTACTTAAAAAATAACGCCAGTCCAATTCGTAAATTATTAAGTGCGGTACGCCAAGAAGCGTTCGAAAAACATACCTATAAACACACTACTATGGGCTTTTTTGAAGACATTGAAGCTATGCCAGATCAAATGACCTACGGTAAAGAGTTTTTTGATAAGTTTTATAAGCCTGAATATGTATCGCTTGTGATTGTTGGTGATGTTGATCCAAAAGAGACCATGGCGATGGTTAAAAAACACTGGGGTAACTGGCAAAAAGGCGACTATGTTGCTGATATTCCAAAAGAGCCAACTCAGCAAGCGCCAAAATATGTGCATGAGCAAAACGAAGGGTTACCAGGTCATTGGTTACTTGTGTCGTATAAAGGGGCTGCATGGGAGCCTCAGAAAAAAGACAGAGCCGCATTAGATTTACTGTCGCAGCTTTACTTTTCTAGCAATTCAGATATTTACCAAGAGCTGGTAGTAGAAAAGCAAATCGCGAGTCAAATGTTTATTTATAACCCAGAAACTAAAGATCCAGGGTTACTGCATGTATTTGTAAAAGTTGAAAATGCCGATGATTTAGCCACAGTGCGTGATGCTATAAACCGTACCTATGCCAAAGCGCGTACCGAGTTGGTTGATAGCCAAAAACTCAGCGATTTAAAGTCTAACCTTAAATACAGCTTTATAAATGGTTTAGATTCATCGCAAGCAATTGCCTCTACACTTGCCAGCTATATGCATTTTGAGCGCGATCCTGAGGTGATTAATCAGCTGTATAAATCGGCAGACAATATCACTAGCGAAGATATTAGAGCCGTTGCAAATAAGTATTTTGTTGATAATGCTCGCACCACAATTACTATGTCGGCACTTGATAAAGCCCCAGGTTTTGAACAAGAAAGCGATTTAAATGCCTTGGTAGCAAAATATCAGCAAGTACCGAGTAAGCCAATCTTTAAGGTGCTGGATAAAACCAATAGCTCGCCGTTAATCGATATTAACTTATTATTTAATACCGGTGCCGCTGCCGATCCGCAAGGTAAAAAAGGCGTGGCGGCACTGACTGCCGCAATGCTGGCGCAAGGTGGCTCAACCTCAATGAGTTACAAAGAAATTAAAAAAGCAATGTACCCGCTTGCGGGTAGTTTTGGTTATCAAATAGATAAAGAAATGCTGTCGTTCCAAGGGCGTATTCATAAAGATAATGCTGCTCAGTGGTATGCCTTAGTGAGTGAGCAGCTTCTAAACCCAGGCTTTAGAGAAGATGACTTTAAACGTCTGAAAAAAGAAATGATCGATGGCATTAAATCGGGTTTAAAAGCTTCTAATGATGAAGAGTTGGGTAAAGAAGTGCTCTACAGTGTGCTTTATAAAGGCCACCCTTATGAAAGCTATAACTACGGTGACTTATCTGACTTAGAAGCGCTCACTCTTGATGATGTTAAAGCGTTTTATAATGCTGAACTTACACAAGCTAAACTTACTGTGGGTTTAATTGGTGCAGTCCCTACAAAACTTAAAGCACAAATGTTAGCTGACTTAGCGACACTCCCTAAAGGCGAACAAAGCCGCTTAACAATCCCTGATGCGCCAGAGCTTAAAGGTCATCATGCAACAATTGTTGAAAAGTCAGCGCAATCAACAGCTGTATCGTTTGGCTTTCCTATTGATACCATTCGTAGCAGCGAAGACTGGACCGCATTGTGGTTAGTGCGCTCGTACTTTGGTGAGCATCGTAGTTCTAACAGTTACTTGTACGAACGTATTCGTCAAACCCGTGGTATGAATTACGGTGATTACGCCTACATTGAATACTTCCCTAGAGGTATGTTTCAAACTAAACCGGATGCAAACTTAGGGCGCTCTGAGCAAATATTCCAGGTGTGGCTGCGTCCACTGCGCTCAAACAACGATGCGCATTTTGCTACCCGTACCGCATTATTTGAGCTAGATAAACTAATTAAAAATGGCATGACTGAGGCTGATTTTGAAGCCACACGTAACTTTTTAATTAACTTTGTGCCACAAATGGTTGCTAGTCAAAATCGCCAGTTAGGTTATGCGCTAGATAGCGAGTTTTATAACACCGATAGTTTTGTAAACTATGTAACAAACAAGCTTAAAACATTGACTGTTGGCGATGTAAATCGCGTGATTAAAGACAACCTACAAACTGAGAATATCCACTATGTGTTTGTTACCGGTGATGGTGAAGATATGCAAAAACGTTTAGCAACTATGCAAACCTCGCCTATGGTGTACAACACCGATAAGCCTGCCGAGTTAGTGGCTGAAGATAAGGTAATTGCTGATTATAAACTGGCAATACCAGCGAAAAATATTGAAGTAGTGAAGGTGGATAAAGTATTTCAATAATTTAAGTTCTTAAGTTCTTAAGTTTTTAAGTACTAAAAAATGCCCCTGTGCCGTAAGCATTGGGGCATTTTTATATTTTATTAGTTACTAACTAATAGTACTGAGGCTGCACCAAGGGCAAAACTAATAACAGAGCTAATAACTAAACCAGCAATAAAACTTTTAGATGGGCTGTTATTGGCATCATTTTGGTTGTTTTCATCAAGCTTAATAAGCTCACCTTGGCGTACTTCAAATACCGCACATAAGGCCATGGTGGTTTCTTTTGAGGCTGCACCTTCTTTTTCTACTCGTTGAATGGTTCGCAAGCTTACATCGCAGGCATCGGCAAGCTGTTGTTGTGTCCAATCGAATGTGTGCCTAAGCGACTTTACCGTTGCAGGGTTTAATTGCATGTTAAAGTTTCCCTACAAATAGCTCTACGACTGCTGCTGTAGTATAGCCAAATACTGCACCACCTAATGCACAACCTAGAATAAAAAAAACCGCTTTTTTAGGATCGCTAGGAAGACTACTTTGAACTTGCTTGGCAAGCACTTCTTGATCTTTGTAAAGAGTGCATTCAAGTCGTCCTGTCAGTATATTGAGCATGTCAAATTTCACTTGGTACTGCGAATTTTCAAAATCAAATGTGTGTGAGCTTTTTATATTAACGCTGCGTCTGCTGCTAACTAAGTCATCGTTAATATAGACTTCCTCTTTACCAGTAAAGTAGCTTCCAAAACAGGCTATTTGGTTATCGCCATCTTGAAAGTAAAATTTATAGCCTAATTTTTTTGTATTTAATATGTCGTTTTTCATCATCGTTATCCTTGTTGAGTTGATGATGCTAATTTAGCGTTTATTATTATTTTTTACGCCGTCAGCAGTACGCCAGTGGCTATTTTGGCACATGACACACGTGCTGTCATATGTTGTTATTTACTGATTTTTATTAACTTATTTTATTTTTTCATAAATGCTTAAACCTGCCTAGCTGTCATATGACATGACTTGAAAAAAGTAATATAAACCTGAAACTTAGCTGGTTATATCTAATAACTAGAACAAATAACAAAGGGATTAACACCTAGGCGGCTAAATCCGTTAGAATTGGCGATAGGCTCTTTGTACTAATCTTAAGGCATTATTATGCGTCATGAAATTTGGCAACAGCTTCGTAGTGAAGCAAATGAAGTAGTAACTCGTGAACCCCTTTTAGCGAGCCATGTGTATTCGTGTATTTTAAATCATGAGTGCTTAGGGTCGGCATTGAGTTTTATTGTTGCTAATAAACTAGCTGATGCTGTGGTTTCTGCTTTTACAATACGCGAGTTGTTTGACCAAGCATTTGTAAAGTGTGACCGGATGCTGACGTATGTTGCTCATGATATTAAAGCGGTAAAAGACCGTGACCCTGCGGCCGAAACCTACCTTACTGTGATTTTAAATTTAAAAGGGTTTCACGCGATTCAAGCACACCGTTTAGCAAACTGCTTATGGCAGCAAAACCGTAAAGAGCTTGCACGCTTTATTCAAAGCCGTACCTCAGAGGTGTTTGGGGTTGATATTCACCCTGCCTGTAAAGTAGGCCAAGGCATCATGTTTGACCATGCCACCGGTATTGTAATTGGCGAAACCGCCGTAATTGAAGATAATGTATCTATATTACAATCGGTTACATTAGGTGGTACGGGTAACGAGCAAGGTGATCGCCATCCTAAAATTAGAGCGGGCGTACTTATTGGCGCGGGCGCTAAAGTACTGGGTAACATTGAAGTGGGCGAGGGCGCACGTATTGGCGCAGGTTCAGTGGTATTAAGCCCTGTGCCGCCTCACACAACTGCTGTTGGCGTACCTGCAAAAATTATTGGTCGTCCTGATTGTGAGTGCCCGGCAGAAAGTATGAACCAAAACTTTTTAGAATATCCCGAGCCAGAAAACGAATCGCACACCAGTGCAATGCTTTAATTTTTGAGTACCTAGAAATGATATATAAAAGTAACCTTGTGGCTATGCTGCTCTGTTTTTCTTCAGGCGTGGCATTAGCAAGTGGTTACTTTTTGTTTTTTAAAGATTCCACTCGTGTTTCCTCAGCGCCCAAACAAGCTGTAATCTCTTCGGCTAACACTCAAGTCAATAATCAGCCAACTACTTTGCAAGGCCTAGTGCAGGTTAATAAAGCCCAAGAGGCTGATCAACAAACTCAGCTAGCACAACATGTGGTTGAGCTTAATCAGCGGCTTGAAAAAAAATCAATCCAGCTTAAGCAATCTCAACAACAGCTAAAGTTAAATCAATTAGAAAGTGTAGAGCTTGATGATGAGCTCGCAATACAGTTTGAGCAAGAGGCTGATAATCTCGAATGGAGTTACGAGCTTGAAGTCGCGTTAACTGACTTTTTAATTATTAATGAGTTTGCAGATAGCGCTGAGCTTACAGCGCTAAAGTGTAAGCAAACAATTTGTAAGTTTGAGCTTACCATTAACCAACATGCCGTTAATTATGGAGCTAAATTATGGCGCGAGCTAAACGATAAGCTTCATCTTGAACCTTGGTGGCAGCAATTTAAACTCAGTGCATCTCAATCTAACGATGCCCGTATTGAGTTTACTGTTAGTACGCAAGGCTAGCGCTTAGCAATATGGCTAAGCTTCTACCTTTGAAATAACCTGGCCATCTACTAACTCAGTGATCAACACATCACCCACTTTTACATCTTCCACTGATTTAACCACTTTATTTTGCGCCGTTTTCGTTATGCTGTAACCGCGCGCTAATACATTAAGGGGGCTAACCGAATCAAGCCGACTCGCCTGTAAGGCAAGCGTATTATTTGCGTGTTGTAGTTGCTGCTGCATCGCTTGGTTTAGCCTTGCATGTAGCTGTGCTAACTGATGGTTTGCATTTGCTAGCTTTTTATCTGGTGATTGGCGCATTAGGCGTGGAGTTAAATTAGCTAATACGCGTTCTTGCTGGTATAAACGCTGACGCATTGCCTGTTGCAGTGCAATACTCAACTCATCTAAGCGTTGTGATTTTTGGTTTAGCTGATTGCGCGGGTGGCATAAATTTAAGCGGTGCTGTAGTTGAATTGCCAGTGCGCGTTTATCGGCAATGTCATGTTTAAATGCATTCGCTAAACGGCTAACTAATTGATTAACCCTATTATGTAGCTCTTGTGTATTGGGACTTACTAGCTCCGCTGCCGCCGAGGGGGTTGCTGCGCGCACATCAGCGACATAATCGCTAATCGTGGTGTCTATTTCATGGCCAACAGCGCTCACAATGGGTAGTGCGCTTTGATAAATAGTGCGAGCAAGTTGCTCATGATTAAAACACCATAAATCTTCTAATGAACCACCACCGCGTCCGAGTATAATAACGTCGACTTCGTTACGACGATTTGCCAGCTCTATTTGCTTGATTAAATGGCCATGCGCTTCTTTGCCTTGCACCATCGCAGGGTAAATAACGACTTCTAATTGCGGAGCACGACGTTTTAGCACAGTTAAAATATCTTTGATTGCGGCGCCTGTAGGTGAGGTGATCACCCCTATGCGATTTATGTTTTGGGGTAGGGGTTTTTTATAAGCAGAGCTAAATAAGCCCTCTGCAGCCAAACGCATTTTTAGCGCGTCAAACTCTTGCTTAAGTTGCCCTTCGCCGGCAGGCTCCATATGTTCAACAATAAGCTGGTAGTCACCACGGGGTTCGTACAAAGACACACGTGCTTTAACAGTTACTTGTGCGCCGTTAATTGGTCGGTAACTTTGGTTGCGATTATTGCCTCGCCACATGGCGGCTTTAATTTGCGCTTTATCGTCTTTTAACGAAAAATACCAATGCCCAGAAGCAGGCGCAATAAAGTTAGAAATTTCACCAGTGAGTACTAAAGACGCAAAACCTTGTTCAAGTAAGGCACGTATTTCACGATTAAGGCGAGATACGGTATAAACCGTTTGCGAGGGCTTAGAAAACATAAAAACTACCAAAAAACATTTATAAATCTAGCTTATCATAAATAAATACAAAATATTATTTACTAGTGCCTACAACGCTGTTAAAATTTGGCCGCAATTCCTTATCTTAGATCCACATGTGAGAAGTTGCCAAAATGCTTAGAATCGCTAAAGAAGCTCTTACCTTTGATGACGTACTTTTAGTACCTGGTCATTCTACTGTTTTGCCACACACGGCAAATATTTCAACTCGCTTAACGCGTGGTATCAAACTTAACTTGCCGCTCATTTCAGCATCTATGGATACTGTTACAGAAGCTCGTTTAGCTATTGCCCTCGCGCAGGAAGGTGGTCTTGGTTTTATTCATAAAAACATGACCATTGCAGAACAAGCGAAAAATGTTCGTAAAGTTAAAACCTATGAAGCAGGTATTGTTTCATACCCTGTTACAGTTACTGCCGATCTGACTATTGCAGATGCTGTTGAATTGTCTCAGGAAAAGGGATTCTCAGGTTTTCCGGTCACCGATAGCGAAAATAACCTTGTAGGTATCGTAACTAGTCGTGATATGCGCTTTGAAACTAAGCTTGAACAGCCGGTTTCAACAGTGATGACGAAAAAAGAAAACCTAGTAACGGTTAAAGAGGGAACTGCTCGCGAAGATATCTTAAGCTTAATGCACGAACACCGCATTGAGAAGATTCTTGTGGTTGATGATGCGTTTAAACTTAAAGGCATGATCACCGTAAAAGATTACCAAAAAGCACAAGACAAACCAGACGCGTGTAAAGACGAGCAAGGTCGTTTACGTGTAGGTGCTGCTGTAGGTGTTGGAGCAGGTACTGATGAGCGTATTGCTGCATTAGTTGAAGCCGGTGTTGATGTACTACTAATCGACACTTCTCATGGTCACTCACAAGGTGTTATTGACCGTGTTGCAGCGACTCGTCAAGCTTACCCAGACTTACAAATTGTTGCGGGTAACGTGGCAACTGCCGAAGGTGCTATTGCCCTTGCAGATGCTGGTGTTGATGCTGTTAAAGTAGGTATCGGCCCAGGTTCTATTTGTACTACACGTATTGTTACTGGTTGTGGTGTACCACAAATAACAGCCATTTCAGATGCGGTTGAAGGCCTTAAAGGTCGCGATATTCCAGTGATTGCCGATGGCGGTATTCGTTTCTCAGGTGACATTGTAAAAGCACTCGTTGCGGGTGCATCGTGTGTAATGGTTGGCTCTATGCTCGCGGGTACAGAGGAAGCACCTGGTGAAGTTGAACTTTATCAAGGTCGCTACTACAAGTCTTACCGTGGTATGGGTAGCCTAGGTGCGATGGATCAAAAAGAAGGTTCATCAGATCGCTACTTCCAAAAATCAAACCAAGCTGACAAGTTAGTACCTGAAGGCATTGAAGGTCGTGTTGCTTATAAAGGGCCAATTGCGACAATTATTCACCAACAAGTGGGTGGTCTTCGCAGTGCAATGGGCTTAACCGGTTGTGCCACAATCGAAGAGTTAAACACTAAACCACAGTTTGTACGTGTAACTTCTGCTGGTATGGGTGAGTCGCATGTTCATGATGTGCAAATCACTAAAGAAGCACCGAACTACCGTTTAGGCTAATCAGCCTTAACATGAAATAAGTGGGCTAACCTTTGTTAGCCCTAATATAGTCACACAGCTTAAGCTGGTGGCGTTTAGCACCTGACTTTACGAGATACTTCATGAGCAAAGACATTCACGATTCACGAATCCTCATTTTAGATTTTGGTTCACAATACACGCAGTTAATCGCCCGTCGCGTGCGCGAAATTGGTGTTTATTGTGAGCTTTGGGCTTGGGATGTAACCGAAGAGCAAATTCGCGAGTTTAACCCACAAGGTATTATCCTTTCTGGTGGCCCAGAATCAACTACGCTTGAAAATAGCCCGCGTGCTCCTGAGTATGTATTTGATGCTGGCGTACCAGTATTGGGTATTTGTTACGGTATGCAAACTATGGCAACGCAGCTTGGCGGCCGTGTACATAGCTCAGATAAAAAAGAATTTGGTTACGCGCAAGTTGAAAAAGTGGGTAACTGTGCATTATTTGATGCCATTGAAGATCATATTACTGATGGCGGCAATGGTGTACTAGATGTTTGGATGAGCCATGGTGATAAAGTAATGGAAATTCCAGATACTTTTAATACCACTGCTAAAACATCTACTTGCCCACATGCGGCAATGTCTAACGAAGAAAAACGCTTTTACGGTGTACAATTTCACCCAGAAGTAACGCACACACATCAAGGTCAACGTTTACTAGAGCGTTTTGCTATTGATATTTGTGGTTGTGAAAAATTATGGACGCCGGCAAAAATCATTGATGACGCCATTGAGCGTATCAAAGAAACAGTAGGCGACGACGAAGTTATTTTAGGCTTATCAGGCGGTGTAGATTCATCGGTTGTAGCTATGCTTATTCACCGTGCTATTGGTGAGCGACTAACCTGTGTATTTGTTGATAACGGGCTACTTCGTTTAAACGAAGGCCAACAAGTAATGGACATGTTTGGCAATAAGTTTGGTTTAAACATTGTTAAAGTAGATGCCGAAGATCAATTCTTAAATGACTTAGCAGGTAAATCAGATCCTGAAGATAAGCGTAAAGCCATTGGCCACACGTTTATTAACGTATTTGATGAGCAAGCTAAAAAGCTTAAAAACGCAAAATGGTTAGGTCAAGGTACAATTTACCCTGACGTAATCGAATCAGCAGCTTCAGCGACTGGTAAAGCACACGTAATTAAATCGCACCATAATGTGGGCGGCTTACCAGATGATATGCAAATGGGCTTAGTAGAGCCATTACGTGAGTTATTTAAGGATGAAGTACGTAAAATTGGTTTAGAGCTAGGTTTACCGTACGACATGCTTTACCGCCACCCATTCCCAGGGCCAGGTTTAGGTGTGCGTGTACTTGGCGAAATCAAAAAAGAGTACTGTGATTTACTTCGCCGCGCTGATGCTATTTTCATTGAAGAGCTTCACAAAGCAGAGCTTTACCATAAAGTAAGCCAAGCGTTTACTGTATTCTTACCGGTTAAGTCGGTAGGGGTTATGGGTGATGCACGTAAGTATGATTGGGTTGTTTCACTTCGTTGTGTAGAAACCATTGACTTTATGACTGCGCGTTGGTCACATTTACCGTATGAGTTCTTAGGTGTGGTTTCAAACCGTATCATTAATGAAATCGACTGTATCTCACGTGTTGTTTACGATATTTCAGGTAAACCACCTGCAACTATCGAATGGGAATAACCCTCTCATAGTTATAATTAAGTAATAACTAACGGCGAATTAGCATGCTAATTCGCCGTTTTGTTTATTTAAAAAGCAAACAAACCAAAAATTTGATTTTTTACTTTACCTTTGTCAAAAGGTCTTTATAATTCATCGTCATTGCAGGGGCGTAGTTCCAATTGGTAGAACAGCGGTCTCCAAAACCGACGGTTGGGAGTTCGAATCTCTCCGCCCCTGCCATTTCTTCTTTACATCGTTTTGATTACTTCATATATTATTCAACTTACTAATTCCATCGAGTCGTTATGCATTCACGTTACGCATCTGTTTTTGGTATAGAAAAGCTTGAACTTAATCAACACTTTCGCCCAGCTCCGTCAGAGCAGTCAGCTAATTCATCGTTAATACTCTGTGATACGTTAAAAGATGATATTGAGCGTGCATTTGCGCCAGTAACAATAAACAAGATTGTTAAATCATCAACCATTGAGTTTAGTGAGCAACAATTAGGCTTACCTGATTCCACCCTGTCCAGTGCACAAAAACGTGTGTTATGGGCATTAATGAGTGAACACCTTGATACACTTTAAATCGGTTACCGATGAGAATATCAATGAGCTTATGGCCATTGAAACCAGCTGCCACACACATCCTTGGACATTAAAAACAATGCAATCATGTTTGCAGGGACGTTATTTTAATTTAGCGGCGTTCGATGAAGAGCAAATGATAGGTTTTTATATTGGTGAAAAAGCTGGACCCGATTTTACTCTAATGGATATTTGTGTCGCCCCAAGCTTTCAGGGACAAGGATTTGCTCAGCAGTTATTAACGCAGTTTATAGCGTATGGTGAGCAACACAGCGCCGAAAACTTATTTTTAGAAGTACGCGAATCTAATACACGGGCTATTGCTTTGTATGAACGAGCAGGCTTTATTGAAATGTCAGTGCGTAAAAATTATTACCCCAGTGACGCTCCCAATAAAAACGGCTTTGAAGACGCGATTTTAATGGGCATGGCACTGGGTTTAAATTTTTAAGGATTACTTATTAGCGATGGCTTGCTCTATTGCGGCAATAAGTTCTGCAACGTGTTTTTCTCTTTGTGGCATATCATTGCCTTTTAAGCTTTGTTCAACCGCTGAGGCGCTTTGGTAAATTTCATCAAAGTTAAAACAACCAGCGCTGCCTTTAATACTATGGGCAAGGGCGCGCAATGTCTCACAGTCACGGCTGTTATATAGTGCTTTTATCTGTTGTAAATAATCAGGTAAGCTTGCTAAATAATTAGCATTTATTTGCTGAAACTTCTCACTCTTCAATAAGCTATCCCACTTGTTTTGGTTATCACGTTCAAGGTGTAAATAGCTGACTAATACATTTTCTAGTGCGTCTTTATCAATGGGTTTACCCAGCGCTTTATCACAGCCTGCTTCAAGGTAAGTATCAATATCATGATTCATCACATTCGCGGTCAGAGCGATAATTGGGCCATCATAGGCCGCATCTCTGAGCATTTTAGTTGCTTCTAACCCACCCATAACCGGCATTTGCATATCCATGATTATAAGCTGGTAGTCGTTTACCAACGCCATTTCTACAGCTTGTGCACCATTGTTGGCTATATCGGGCTCTAATCCCCATGTTTGTAATAGCAATTTAATCAGTAACTGATTATCGGGGTTATCTTCTGCTACCAAAATATGCGCATCAAAGCTGTTGCTTGCAAAAGACAGCTGCGGATCCTTTTCTGGTGTTAGTTGAGAATGCTCGGTTAATAATAAATTGCCGCCAAGGCTATTATGCAAATGGCAATCTATATCGATGGTAAAGCAACTACCCACACCCACCTCACTGGTTACACTTACATCACCACCTAGTAACTGAGCTAAGTTTTTTGAAATACACAGCCCTAATCCCGTACCACCAAACCGACGTGTCGTTGTAGCATCGGCTTGCTCAAATGGCGTAAATAATCGTTTTATTTGGTTTGGCGACATACCAATGCCGGTATCTTCAATAACAAAGGTAAGCGTTTTTGGTGCTTGGTATTTAGCGGTTATTGTAACCTGACCTTGCTCAGTGAATTTAACCGCATTACTGGCAATATTAATCAGTATTTGTTTTAAGCGAGTAATATCACTATTAATAGTATGCGGTAGCGGAAGCGCATAATTAATTGTAAATGACAGCTGCTTCTCTTGTGCTAGAGGTTTAATGATTGATTCAACATCATGAATAAGTTGTACAACATTTAACGGCGTTTGCTCAACCGCGAGTTTTTCGGCTTCAATTTTTGAAAGATCGAGAATGTTATTAATAAGCTCTAACAAATGTTTTGAGTTACGTAGAATAGTGCCTAAATGATGTTTGTCATTGGTTGGTTTTTCGCTATGCAGTAGTTGCTCTGTAAATCCCATAATGGCTGTAAGCGGAGTGCGAATTTCATGACTCATATTGGCTAAAAAGCGGCTTTTAAGCTGGTTTGCTTGTTCTGCTTGGGCGATGGCGGTTTCAAGCTTACTGTTCATCGACTCAAGCGCTTTAGTTCGGCTTTCTACTTTGTCTTCTAAGTGATGCTTATATTCTTCTAGTTGCTGTTGATAATGCTTAATTTGGTTAATCATGTGATTAAAGTCGTTAAACAGTATTCCTACTTCATCCGTAGTATAAGCAGGGAGTGTAACAGAGAGGTCGCCATCACCAACTCGATGACTTGCTTCACCTAATAACTCTATTGGGTTAAGCAGTAAATTACGCACCACAATAAAAATTAAGATTGGTAGGGTGATCACAGAAATAATAACAATTAGCCCGGTGATCACACTAATTGCTTTGCCTGACTGATACAATACTGCTTTTGGAATGGTCGATACATAATAGTAGCCGCCACTCATTTGGGCTGCAAAAATCAGTCGCTCTATTTTATCAACACTTGAAAGTTCAATGGTTGATAAGCTGCCTATATCCGCTAAATCGTTAATTTTATTTAGCTCATACTCGCTGACATAGTGGCCACGCATTTTATAATCGGAGCTAAACAAAATTTTACCATCGTTGGCCAGTAACAAATTTAATGTGTTGTTATAAGGCGCTTCTAAAATGCTGGTGTTTAAAATAGAGGGGTCGACTTTAAGAATAATAAAGCCTAATTGTTGTGGGCGTTTTAAATAATAGTCGACGCTATATATGCGCTGCACAAAGTATAAGTTAGTGGTGCCATCTTCTTTTTGCACCATAAACTGCTGCTGGCTTAAATTACTTTGTTTAACTTGATCAAAAAATGGGTAGGATTTGGGCGCTACGGTTAAATTACTGGAATAATAGGCGTCACTTTTACCTGTTTTTGAGACTAAGTTAATACTAATAATGTCAGGGTAGGCTTCACTGTAACTGGCAAATACGTCCATTAACGCGCCAAGGCGATAGGTATAGCTGGCGTCTTCAAATAAATCTTTAGCTAAAAAGTCACTTAGTACTGGTGAAGCAGAGAGTAACTTAGCCGTTGCATGAAAAGAATCGATATAGTTGAATACTTTTTGCTGTTGTTGTTCTACAAAGCGACTCATAATCAAGTCGGCCTGCTTTTGCGTAGAGTTGGTCACATTAGTGAGCGTAAAGCCCCCTAAAAATAACAATGGCAGTATAACCAGTGGAGTTATATACCATAATAATCGAATACTTAGCTTACTGGTTTTCATTACCCAACATCAAATCCTCCATGTAATCGACCAATAATATGATTTACAGCACTATTACTCAAGCTTGGTGTTAAGTTAGTGGGCAATTTATAGCGTTATTGTTAATTATCGCTGAAAACACCAAACTTAAAAAAGATCCGTTAATAACCAACCATTGATTGTTTATAAAGCCAAGATCAGCGAAAATAGTCTTTAATTACGATTAACTTAACGGATAGCGTCACAAGAGCTAATTTGGGTTCTTGTTGGGGTATGTTGAGCTTTAGAGGTTAGCTTGTTTTTAGCCTTAAAAGCTCAGCATACTAAAATACAAATACATCCGTATATCAACTAAAAGAACCTTTTTAATGGCAGACCAAAATCTCCTTAGCGAAATTAATAAACGCCGTACCTTTGCGATCATCTCGCACCCGGATGCGGGTAAAACCACTATCACTGAAAAAGTATTGTTATTCGGACAAGCAATTCAAAAAGCTGGAACGGTAAAAGGCCGTGGCTCTAATCAGCATGCCAAGTCTGATTGGATGGAAATGGAAAAAGAGCGTGGTATTTCTGTGACTACCTCTGTAATGCAATTTCCTTATAACAATGCGTTAGTTAATTTACTTGATACCCCAGGACACGAAGACTTCTCTGAAGATACATACCGAACTTTAACCGCGGTAGATTCGTGTTTAATGGTAATTGATGCTGCTAAAGGTGTTGAAGAACGTACCCGTAAGCTAATGGAAGTAACACGCCTGCGTACCACGCCTATTGTTACCTTTATGAATAAATGTGACCGTGATATTCGCGACCCAATGGAACTACTTGACGAAGTAGAAACAGAGCTAAATATTGCCTGTGCACCTATTACGTGGCCAATTGGCTGTGGTAAAGAGTTTAAAGGTGTTTACCATATCCATAACGAAGAGACCATTTTATATAAAACAGGTCAAGGTCACACTATTCAAGAAGTACGCAGCATTAAAGGGCTCGATAACCCTGAGCTTGACCAAGCCATTGGTGATGAACTTGCAGCGCAGTTACGCGATGAACTAGAGCTAGTTATTGGTGCATCACACGAATTTGATTTAGATCTATTCTTAGCGGGTGAGTTATCGCCTGTGTATTTTGGTACCGCACTTGGTAACTTTGGTGTAGATCATGTTTTAGATGGGTTAACTCAGTGGGCGCCAACCCCATTACCACGTGAGACAGAAGACCGCCAAGTTGTAGCCACAGAAGAAAACTTCACTGGGTTTGTATTTAAAATTCAGGCCAACATGGATCCAAAACACCGTGACCGTATTGCCTTTATGCGTATTGTGTCGGGTAAATATAGCCAAGGCATGAAAATGAATCATGTGCGTATCGGTAAACAAGTCAGTATTTCTGATGCGGTAACCTTTATGGCGGGCGATCGTGAGCGTGCGGCTGATGCTTACGCTGGTGATATTATTGGTTTACATAACCACGGTACGATTCAAATTGGTGATACCTTTACCCAAGGCGAAAAAATTAAGTTTAGCGGTATTCCAAACTTCGCCCCTGAATTGTTCCGCCGTATTCGTCTGCGCGATCCATTAAAACAAAAACAGTTATTAAAAGGATTGGTACAGCTTTCAGAAGAGGGCGCAGTACAAGTATTCAGACCATTAATTAATAATGACTTAATTGTAGGTGCGGTAGGTGTGTTGCAGTTTGACGTGGTTGTAGCGCGTTTAAAAGCTGAATATAACGTTGATGCAATTTACGAAAGCGTTAATGTAAATACAGCCCGCTGGGTTAGCTGTGATGATGTTAAAAAGTTTGAAGAGTTTAAGCGTAAGTGCGAAAGCAACTTAGCACTTGATGGTGGCGATAATTTAACTTACATCGCGCCGAGTCGTGTAAATCTTAACTTGTCGACAGAGCGTTACCCTGAAGTGACATTTAATCACACGCGTGAAAACTAGCACTTAGCCTCTAGAATTAACACAAAGCCTGCTTTGGCGGGCTTATAAAGGTAAATAATATTATGAATATTCGTACTATTTTAGTAGAAAAAGCCATTGCCGCTATGACCGCCGCAGGCCTACCAGAAGATACTAACCCAGCGGTTACCCAAAGCACTCGCCCACAGTTTGGTGATTACCAAATTAATGGCGCGATGGGCGCAGCTAAAAAAATGAAAAGTAACCCGCGTGAATTGGCGCAAAAAATTATTGATCAGTTAGATGTAAGCGACATTGCCGAAAAAACGGAAATTGCTGGCCCTGGTTTTATTAATATTCACTTAAAGCCGGAGTTTTTAGCTCAAAGCGTACAAGCTGCTAATAACCACGCAAAACTTGCCGTAAATGAGCACGCCAAACCACAAAAAGTAGTGGTTGATTACTCATCGCCTAACCTTGCAAAAGAAATGCACGTAGGTCACTTACGCTCAACTATTATTGGTGATGCCGTAGTACGTGCGCTTGAATTTAGAGGCGATACCGTTGTTCGTCAAAATCACATGGGTGATTGGGGCACACAGTTTGGTATGCTAATTGCGCATTTAGAAGATAAAATTAACCAAGGTGTTGATTTAGATACTGTTGCGCTTGCTGATTTAGAAACCTTTTACCGCGATGCGAAAAAGCGTTTTGACGACGAAGAAGGCTTTGCCGATAAAGCGCGTAACTACGTAGTTAAACTGCAAGGTGGCGACGCTCACTGTGAAAAACTGTGGAAGCTATTTATTGCCACTTCAGTGAAACACTCTGAAGAAGTATACAAGCGTTTAAACGTAACCCTTACGCCTGCCGACATTATGGCTGAAAGTGCTTATAACAGTGAACTTAACGATATTATTAGCCTGTTAAAAGATAAAAATATTGCAGTAGAGTCGCAAGGCGCACAGGTGGTATTTTTAGATGAGCTGGCAAATAAAGACGGTGAGCCTTCAGCGTTTATCGTGCAAAAATCAGGTGGCGGCTTCTTATATGCAACCACAGATTTAGCGGCGTGTGATTACCGTTCAAACAAGCTAGGCGCTGAGCGTATTTTAATCTTTGTTGATGCGCGCCAGAGCCTTCACTTTAATCAAGTAGAGCTAACTGCGCGTAAAGCCGGTTTATTACGTGATGAAACTAGTTACGAGTTTTGCCCATTTGGCACCATGATGGGCGCTGATGGTAAACCATTTAAAACCCGTACAGGCGGCACGGTTAAATTAGCTGATTTGCTTGAAGAGTCAATTACTCGCGCAGCAGCCAAACTCGCTGAGCGTGAATCAGATTTATCTGACGAAGACCGCAGTGAAATTGCACGTAAAGTGGGTATTGGCGCAGTTAAATATGCTGACCTTTCTAAGCATCGTACCAGCGATTACATCTTCAACTGGGACAGCATGCTAAGCTTTGAAGGCGCAACAGCCCCTTACTTACAATATGCTTATACGCGTGTTCGCAGCATTTTCCGTAAGTCTGGCGTTGATGCTGCAAGCTTAAAAGCCAATGTAAGTATTATTGAGCCGCAAGAGAAAACCCTCGCGCTTAAATTATTACAGTTAGAAGAAGTCCTTGATCTGATGATCAATGAAGCCACACCGCACGTATTATGTGGTTACTTATACGAACTAGCTAGCTTATACATGACATTCTACGAAGCTTGCCCAGTACTTAAAGAGGGCGTAGAGCCAAGTGTTCGTGATAGCCGTTTAGTGCTGTGTAATTTAGTGGCAGATACGCTGCGCACAGGCTTAGATCTACTAGGTATCGAAGTCATGGAGCAAATGTAATCACCGTCTGCTGCGTGTAGTTCGCTTTGACTGCGTTGTCGTGCTTTTTTAGCCTAAGTCACATACTAAATGTATGCTCCTTGGCATAAAAAAGCACGCCGCCTTGTCAGCACTCCTACACTTGCAGATATCTGATTTGTGTAGTTCGCTTTAGCTGCGTTGGTAAAACTATTTAGCCTAAGTCACATACAAACCGTATGCTCCTTGGCATAAATAGTTTTACCGCCTTGCTAGCACTCCTACACTAGCAGATAATTTTAGGTTTATATTGACACTGTTCGGAATGTTCACCAATTTTGTAGCTGATAGCTGATAGCTGATAGCTGATAGCTGATAGCTGATAGCTGATAGCTGATAGCTGATAGCTGATAGCTGATAGCTGATAGCTGATAGCTCTTTAGAAGGATTTGTTTATGAAACTCGAAGATATTCGTCGTGAATACCTGCAAGATGCGCTCAGTGAAGACAACTTGCTTGATGATCCGTTTAAGCAGTTTGAAACTTGGCTTGAGCATGCTGTTGGTAGTAACTTGCCTGATCCTACAGCTATGGTCGTCGCTACGGTCGATGAAACCGGTCAGCCTTCACAGCGTATTGTGTTGCTAAAGCATTTAGATGATAACGGTTTTGTGTTTTTTACTAATACCGGTTCACGTAAAGCACAAGAACTTAAAGGCAATAATAAAATTTCCTTGCACTTTCCATGGCACCCTATGGAGCGTCAAGTAATTGTGTATGGTGAAGCGCAGCCATTACCTACAGCGGCAGTCGCTAAATACTTTTTATCTCGCCCTAAAGAAAGTCAATTAGCCGCATGGGCGTCGCAACAAAGCCGTCCAGTTTCATCGCGCAAGGTGCTAATGGAGACCTTTGCCAACATGAAAAACAAATTCGCTAAAGGCGAAATTCCGCTCCCTGATTTTTGGGGCGGGTATTGTGTTGTGCCGCAAAAAATCGAGTTTTGGCAAGGCGGAGCGCATCGTCTGCATGATCGCTTTATGTATCAGCGTCAGGCCGATAATAGCTGGCAAATAACGCGCTTAAACCCTTAGTTGGCCGCTAGCTTTGCAATTTATAGACTCACACTGTCATCTCGATTTTAGTGAGTTTGATACAAACCGCGAATCACTCATTAATGCCTGTGTAGCAAAGGGCGTTAGACAATTTATTGTGCCAGGTATTAGCTTGGCGCAATCTCAAAAATTACTTGAGTTTAAAGCAACCTACCCACAAGTCAGCATAGCGGCAGGGCTACATCCTTATTTTTTAGCGCAACATCAGCAATCGCACTTAGAATCGCTGTATAACTTTGCTAAAACAAACAAAACTCAGCTGGTGGCTATTGGGGAGTGCGGGCTCGATCGCAGTATTTCCAATCTTGAAAAACAAACTTTTCTGTTTGAGCAACAAATAGCGCTTGCTAATGAGCTTGAGTTACCGCTGATTGTGCATCACAGGCAAAGCCATGATTTAATAGCGCAATCGTTTAAGCGTTGTAGGCCAAAAAATGGCGGTGTGATCCATGCTTTTTCAGGCTCAATACAACAAGCACAGTATTATATAAAAATGGACTTTAAGCTTGGAGTGGGTGGGGTTATAACCTATGAACGGGCTGCTAAAACACGTGCGGTTGTAGCAAAGCTTGAGCCACAGCATTTAGTGCTTGAGACTGATTCACCTTCAATGCCGCTAAATGGTTATCAAGGGGAAATAAATACCCCTCTGCATATTCCTAACGTGTTTAATACGCTTCATAGTTTAAAACCAAATAGCGATAAATATCGATTAGCTGAGCAGCTTTATGATTCGTGCTCTGAGGTTTTTTGTATATAGCGATTTACTTGCCAGCGTTTTAACCCTCGGCCTAATTGCCAAGTAAAAATACAGGCAATCACTAGCATAAGTAATACTTGGCGACCTAAATCGTGAAAATGATTATGGCTTGAAGATACCGCAGCACGCGTTAAATAGGTAATAGATACAAAGCCAATAGGGCGATTGTCGTCAGAAATAACTTGTTCAACAAACGGTGTTTTTAACTTACTAATGCCAGGCGATGAGTCTGGTAGTAAGCC
Organism: Pseudoalteromonas sp. BSi20311; assembly: GCF_000239875.1. Classification (NCBI taxonomy): domain Bacteria; kingdom Pseudomonadati; phylum Pseudomonadota; class Gammaproteobacteria; order Alteromonadales; family Pseudoalteromonadaceae; genus Pseudoalteromonas; species Pseudoalteromonas sp. BSi20311. The sequence goes on from NZ_BADU01000054.1 coordinate 21,035, forward strand.
ATATACATGATGTGATTGCCAGTTATCGCTGCTTGCAAGCACTACACCTTGTTTATCATAAATGGTGGCTGAAAGAACAAACTCATCTTTACTAATATTGTTGCACAAGGTGGTGAGCTGCGATTTGTTTTTCTCTATCAGCGGGTTTTTGGCATTCAGTGCCATAAACTGAGTGAGTGACTTGGCTGCACTATTAGCACTATCATACAGTAGTTGATGGCTTTGAAAGCTACTGTTTATTCCTACCCAGCTTAATAATACAAAGCAGCCAGCGGCCAATAATAAACGAATTAAACGCTTTTTTTGCGAGGCTGTAAGTGGATTTTTAAGATGGTTATTTTTCATAGTCACCGTTTATGCTGCTGACAGCATTTTGATTTGATGTTACAACTACACTATAACCCTAAATCCCCCCTGATGGCGAATTTTGTATCTCATATCCTTATTATCAATGAGCTAAATGTCAGGAAATATAAACGGAGATCCCATGTCGAACGCGAACATGGCACAGCAAAGCGCTGAGCTATTATCATCATCACTTATTCTTAATAAGTGGTTTAGCTACCAACAAGGTGTTTTTACACCACTAAATACAACACCGAACAGAAACCAAGGGCTATTTGGTATTGCATTTGGCGGTGACTTTAATACGCAGCATATTAATAGCATTATTGAATTTTTTGCGGCTCACCAGCAAAATGTAACAGCAATTTGTCAATATCAGCCAGATTTAGGGTTATCTCCGGCATTGTGCTTCTACATAGAAAATGCAGAGCGCGCAATAAATCCTCTCGAACTTCAAACTTTTGCAAATACCTTGGCATGCCAGTTAGTGCAAGTTACCACCCCTCCTGACTTACAAAAACCGGGATTATTGGTAATGGATATGGATTCAACAGCCATTACTATTGAGTGTATTGATGAAATTGCACGTTTGGCTAATGTATACGACGAGGTTGCCAGCGTGACCGCGCAGGCAATGGCAGGCAAGCTTGATTTTAGTGAAAGCTTATACCAACGTGTTGCTAAGCTTGAAGGCATTGAAAAGAGTTTAATTGATGAGCTTAAAAGTACACTGCCTTTAATGCCGGGAATTAAAGCGTTATGCCAAATTTTAAAACACCACGATTGGTATTTAGCGATTGCATCGGGCGGTTTTGTGCCGTTTGCTGAGCGAGTGCAGGAGCTGATTAATTTAGATGAAGTGCATGCCAATGTGCTTGAATTTAAAGACGATAAACTAACAGGTAAGGTGTTAGGTGGGATTGTTGATGCTGAGCAAAAAGCGGTTGTTTTAAATGCCTTACAACAAAAACTGGGGCTTGAAAAAAGTCAAACTGTTGCCATTGGTGATGGCGCAAACGATTTAAAAATGATGGCTCATGCTGGCTTAGGCGTTGCTGTGCATGGTAAACCTAAAGTAGTTGAACAAGCCCAAGCTGCTATATGCCAAGGCTCGTTATTACAACTGTTATATATGCTGGCGGTTCCGCTAAACCCATCACAGGTTTAACGTAAACGGTTTAACCAAATTAGTTTGCGCCTAGACATTTGCTCAACCTGTTGTTGGTTGAGCGATAAATGCTCAAGCGCTTCATTACTTACATCAATAATGTCGCCAACACCTGATACAGACCACAAGGCATCCTCTAAGTCTTTGGCTTTGTGAATTGCGTATTGGCTTACGTATTTTAGCTCGTTTGCTAAGTAATCAGTATCGAGTCGACCAGTACGTGAAATATATAAACGCATTATAAAAACCAGTTCAGACTTCAGCCCTTTACTTATTTGCTGCTTAAACTCGCTGCAGTCAGTACCTAAAACACATTGACTGGTAATAGCATCGGCTATATTTTCTTTTTTAGGATCGAAGTTAATTACCAAACTAAACTCTAACGGTGGATCTTGGCGGGTGCGATCTTTAATATTAGGTGTGATCACATCAATTATGTGTGCTTTAGTAATAATATTCGATAAGTCTGTTTGAGCATTTAACAGAGCAAAGTTTTGCAAAATAACATGTAATGGGCTTGGGTATAAACCAAATCCCATGGCGCCAATTTCGAAATGTGCCATTGATTTATGTAGATAAATTGGGAACTGACACAGCGTTTTGGTCACCATATTTCTGAGTGCCGTAGAAAGCCCGGGTACTTTAGGTGACTCTTCAGCTACTTTTAATTTTTGTTTATTACTATTAATTAAAAGGGTAAAAAAATCGACCCCAGTATGAGGTGAGCCTTTATCTACATGCGCTTTCAAATTAATAGTAGTCAGCGATTTGCTTACTGCCATTACTTCATACTGAATGTGGCTGAGGGAATAACTTTTGGTAATTTTTTGCAAATCGGGAAATGATAACGAAACAATATCGCCTTTTTTAAAGTTCACTTCTTGATTGCACTCTAGCTGTAAGCCAAATATTGAAAAATCACGGGTATGCCCATGTAGTACCGCATCACGGGTATTAATTACCACATTAGTTTTGTATAAATAGCGCTTATTAGAGCGAAGATTTACATATTCTAGAGGCACAGTATTTAGCTCAGGAGGAGATTCATGCTTACTGTGGCCAAAAAACTTCAGCTTGTTAGCTAAGGCCTTATTAAACTCGTAATGTTGATAATGCTGTTGTTCATGTTTATTACCTACTTGGGTAAGCAGCATTAAATATTTTACGTCTTTTATAGCGCCCTCAACACGCGGTGAAGGCGGCTTGTTTAGTTTTTCAATATTTTTACCCAACGAGTTAGGTAAAGATAAAGGAATATAAGCATCCTCAGTGTGACTTGGCATTAGTTGTAATTTAAAGCAGCGCCAACTGTCTCTGCGGCTACCAAAACCAAAAAATAACGCTTTTAATTGTGCGTGTTGCTCAAGCTCGGAACGAGTTGCTGAGTAGTAATAAATTTTTCCTGCAGAGACATGAGTAAAGGTATATAAGTACTCTTCTTTTACAGCCACTGGTTTTAGTGCCAAGGTACGAATGCGTTTATGGTTTAACACACTGTATAGGCAAGATTTTTTGCCTTCGTCAGTAAAGTAACGCTGAATAAATAAACTGTTTTCGGTGGTTAAGCTCAGGCTCGGATAATAAACGCCGTTTTTCTGGCTAATAAAAACATATAGAGAATTAACCCTAGGGATGTAATATTGTTCATACCCCTTAGAAATAACCGCATCAAGGGTGTTATCTAAGTTCACTTTATAACGGCGTTTATTACCATGAATAAAGCTTTCTAAAAACCGATCAAACGCGCTGTTATTTTCTTCAAATGTACGTTTTAAGCGGATATGATTAAATTCATCTGAGGTGTTTTCTATCGCCACAACTTCATATTTAACACCACTTTTAAGGCCTAACTGAAAGTCTTGCTCTAAGCCTACTAAGTGCATAGTAATAGGCTGACCTTTTTTTAAGCTATATCGCGACGCCAACTTAATTTTACAGCCACTGAGAGAAATATCAGAGGTGCTAGCGTCAATTTTTGCTTGCCTGTCATACTCAATGGTAATTTTTATTGAGTAATTCATTCGCTCTTCACTACGACTTTCATAGGCTGCAAACTTAATAACATTGGTAGTTAGCTTGCGTTGCGGTTCTACTTTTTTTGCTGTGGTTGATTGCTGTTGTAATACCCGATAATTATTGTCGGTATTCATTACCGCTTCGTAAACTGCCAGGGTGTAGCCTTTATGTTGCTTTATTGCCGCTTCGAATACTTCAATTGCGTTGTCATCCATAAAGTGTTGCTTGTTTTTGTATTCATAAGGCTTTACTTGGCCGTTGACTAAACCACGTAGATCAATAAAGCGGTCTATCGGCTGAGATAAACGAGACATTTCCATTTTTATTAAAAACTGCTCGGGTTTAGTTAACTCGGTAGTTTTTGACTTGAAAATGAGATCAAACTTAGCATTTCCCAAATACTGTTTTAATTCATTTACAAGCGCTTCATGCTTAAGCAATACGTCTTCAGCCATTTATAAATCATCACCGTCTAATTTAAAAAGTAGGTATACTTTTGCAACCATTTATTAGAGTATTTAATAAATAGAATCTCGCAAAACCGTCAAATGCGGCCTCGATACTCTGCGTAACTATACTTGTGTTTAACCTGAACTCCGGATAATTAAATCCATCTCAAGCAGCTATTTTCAGCGCTAACTGCGTTTAATTTACTTGCAATAGACTAGAGTTATTGACGCGTAATTTCGCCTTGTTTCACTAAAAATCTCTAGCTAGAGAATAATAAGCACAAATATCTTTTTGATTCAACATGTTAGTAAATATCTTAACCAAAGTTTAGGTTATTTATTGTTATTTTCTAATAGCCAATTAATTGGCAAGGGTTTATTAGTTTTTTAAAGCAAGAAACATGCCTTAAAGTGGACTAAGTGAAACTACATTAATATAGTATCAGTGTGAGACTAAATGCGCTGTTCCACAAGACGTTGTTGCTAAGACAAAGCCTGCAATGGCAAAATAAGCGCTTAACACTGTGTATTTCAAAATAAAGAATAGTAGGTAAGATTTTAAATGGCTAAAGCGGCAAAAGTAGAGTTTGTTTGTACAGAATGTGGCATGAACTATCAACGTTGGCAAGGTCAGTGTCGCTGTGGCGCATGGAACACTTTAGCAGAGTTCAAACCTTCTGCAGGGCAAAACAAAAAGGTAGCTGCTCGTGCCAGTGTAGGTGGCTATGCTGGTGGCATTGGTGGTGGCTCTAAAAAAATTAATGATGTAGCTACCGCAGAGGCTGAAAAACAGCTTACCGAAATTGGTGAACTTGACCGTGTGTTAAGTGGCGGTGTAACCACCGGCTCAGTTAATATTATTTCTGGTGATCCAGGGGCGGGTAAAACAACACTACTATCTGATTTGGTGGCAAGAATGTCTCAGCGTATGCCATCACTTTACTGTACTGCGGAGGAGTCATTATCCCAGTTTAAAAACAGGGTTAATCGGTTAAAACTAAATTACAACGAAGATGAACTCTATTTATTGTCAGAAACCAGTGTTGAAACCATTATTGAAGAGCTTGATAAAAACAAAATTAAGTTTGCCGTTATCGACTCTATTCAAGCTGTTGTCACCGATACCGCTAATGGCAGCCCAGGTTCACCTTCTCAGGTAAAAAGTGCAGCTCAGGCATTAACTCAATATTGTAAGCAAAACGACGTGACTATGTTTATTATTGCTCACGTAAATAAGAATAATGAAATAGCTGGCCCGCAAACCTTAGTACATATAGTTGATGCACTGTTACATATTGATACCAATGATGGTCAAGTGCGTACTCTGCGTGCTAATAAAAATCGCTTTGGTGATATAGACACCGTCGGCATTTTTAAAATGTGTGAACGCGGTATGCTCAGTGTGGATAACCCCAGTGAAATTTTCTTATCGGGTTCAACCACTGAATCACCGGGGTCGACAATTACCTGTATCCGTAAAGGAAATCGTAATTTACTGCTAGAAATTCAGTGTTTAACCACTGAAACCGAAGCAGAGTTTCCACAGCGAGTATGTGTTGGTTTAAATATGAACCGGATCAAAATGCTCACCGGTATTTTACGTAAGCACACCAAAACTAAAATATTCCACGATACGTTTTTTAATATTGTCGGTGGTTTAAAAATTGATGAATCAGAAACCTGTATTGACTTAGCGCTTGTTACTGCACTTTTGAGTAGTTTAAACGAATTCGTTGTTCCACGAACCACCTGTATTATGGGGGAGTTAAGTTTAAATGGTGATGTACGCCCAATCGACAGTGGTGTGCCCCGTGTTAAAGAAGCGGCGCAACATGGGTTTACTGAAATATTTATCCCATTTCGTAACTACCATAAATCCATGGAAGGGCTGGGCGCTAAAATAACGCCAGTTAAAACCGTGCACGAACTACTTAGTTTAATAAATTAACACACAAAAAAGTGCTTAACGACTCATGTTCTCAATGTTAGTCTTGCAAAAGCCACTTATATAAAGAGTTGAATAAGGAAATAACATGAAAAAATTAGTGATTGCAGCCGCGATTATTGCTGCAGGTGTGGGTGGCGTAAGCTATGCAAACTATGTAGCAACACAGGAGGTACGTGCTGAGGTTGATAAGCAGTTGGCTTTGGTTAGCGAACAAACAGGTGCCAGCTTTAACTACGCAGAGTTATCGGCGAGTGTTATTTCAAACAGTGTTGCCATTAGTAACATAGAAGTGACCAGCCCTGAGGGGAAAAATATTGCCACGGTTGAGCATGTTGAAGTGATTGGTTACGAAACCGATAAAATATCGCCACATACCGCTTTTACACTAAAGAACTTCCAATTTGATAAAAGCTTTGTCGATACACTTCCAGCAGATACTAATGCACAACTTGCCTCGGCCAGCTATGATTTACACTCATCATTAGATTACGATGAACAATCTGGTAACAGCGATATAGTTGTTAAATTACACGCCAACGATATTGCCAGCATTGATATGAATATGGGGTTGGCTAACTCTAAAGCGCTTATGGATGCTTCGCTTGAAATAAGCAAAGCTCAGCAAGCTGCAGGTAATACACCGCTTACTTATGAGCAAGAGCTACAACAGCAAACACTTATTATGCAAGCAATGAGCAAGTTAGAGCCACGCACTATGAGTGTAATGCTCGATAACCAAGGTGAGTTAAGTACTTTGCTAGAAAGTGAATTAGCCAAACAAGGTATGACACTAGAGCAGATGCAAATGATGCTAGCTCAACAGTTACAGCAAGCGCCGGTAACCGAAGAAATAGCGCAAGCATTAACTGACTTTGCTAAAGGTCTAAATTCGCTTAGTGTCTCAGCTAAACTACCTGAAGGTAAAACCATGATGGAAGTAAATAAGCAGCTAATGATGTTAGCAGGGCAACCCGAAGAGCTGGTTAAGTTTATAAATTTAGAAGTAAAAGGCAAATAATAGAATAAGTTGCCAGCTTCCAGTTTAATGTAAAAAGCCGTACTTGATTATTCAAGTACGGCTTTTATTATTTTAGCTGATAGCTGATAGCTGATAGCTGATAGCTGATAGCTGATTACTTAGTGCAGAATACGAGCTCTAATTGTGCCTTCAACTGCACTAAGTTCTTTTAGTGCTACTTCAGATTGATCGGTATCTACGTCAATAACCACGTAACCAATTGCTTCATCCGTTTGTAAGTACTGCGCGGCAATATTAATACCGTGCTGAGCAAACGCTTGGTTAATTTGCGTTAGCACGCCAGGGCGGTTGTGATGCACGTGTAACAAGCGGCTGCGGTTGGCAAGTTCTGGCAGTGATACTTCAGGGAAGTTAACTGCAGTAATGGTTGAGCCATTATCTGAGTACTTAGCAAGCTTACCTGCTACTTCAATACCAATGTTTTCCTGTGCTTCTTGAGTTGAGCCCCCAATGTGCGGCGTTAAAATAACGTTGTCGAATTCACGCAGTGGCGAAATAAACTCTTCATCATTCGATTTAGGTTCAACTGGGAATACATCAATGGCTGCACCGCTAAGTTTCTTCTCTGTGAGTGCTTCAGCTAGGGCGTCAATGTCAACCACAGTACCGCGAGAAGCATTGATTAAAATAGCGCCTTGCTTCATTACCGCCAATTCAGCCGTGCCAATTAGGTTTTTAGTTTGCGGAGTTTCTGGAACATGTAAGCTAATAATATCAGCACGTTGCAACAGCTGCGTTAAGTTATGTACTTGTGTGGCATTACCTAAAGACAGTTTGTCTTCAATGTCGTAATACTCCACGTTCATACCAATATTTTCAGCCATAATGCCCAACTGAGTACCAATGTGGCCGTAACCAATAATACCTAAGGTTTTACCGCGCGCTTCAAACGAGCCGTTGGCTGTTTTTAACCAACCGCCGCGGTGGGCAGCGGCATTACGCTGAGGAATACCACGTAATAACAGCAGTATTTCACCAAGTACAAGCTCAGCTACAGAGCGGGTATTTGAAAACGGGGCATTAAATACCGCAATACCGCGCTCACGTGCTGCGTTTAAATCTACTTGGTTTGTACCAATACAAAAGCAACCTACAGCGACTAGCTTTTCAGCTGCGTTTAATACAGATTCGTTAATATGAGTACGAGAACGAAGCCCTACAAAGTGCACATCTTTAATACGCTCTATAAGTTCGTCCTCTGGCAACGATGTTTTAACGTAGTCGATATTGCTATAACCGTTACGTTTTAGCGTTTCAACAGCGCTTTGGTGAACACCTTCAAGCAAGAGAATTTTAATTTTGTCTTTTGCTAACGATACCTTACTCATAACCATATCCTATTTAATTTGTGGCCCATTTTTAGTGCCGATAATTACTTTATCAGCACCGCGCTCTGCAAATAGGCCGTTGGTGACTACGCCAACAATTTGATTTATTTGTGTTTCAAGCTGTTTAGCATGGGTAATTTTTAAATTATGTACGTCTAAAATAACGTTGCCGTTATCGGTTACAACACCGTGGCGATACACAGGGTCACCGCCAAGTTTTAATAATTCGCGGGCAACATAGCTGCGCGCCATCGGAATAACTTCAACCGGCAGTGGGAAGTCTCCTAAGGTATCGACTAGTTTTGTATCATCAACAATGCATACAAACTGTTTTGCTACTGCTGCCACTATTTTTTCGCGGGTAAGCGCCGCACCGCCGCCTTTGATCATTTCATTTAAGGCGTTAATTTCATCTGCGCCATCTACGTATACGTCGAGTGCTGCTACATCGTTAAGCTCAAACACTTCTATGCCAAGCTCTTTTAAGCGCGCTGTAGATGCTTCTGAACTTGATACTGCGCCAACGATGGTGTCTTTAACTGTGCCTAGGGCATCAATAAAGTGATTAACGGTTGAGCCTGTACCTACACCTACTATGGTGTTTTCTTTTACAAACTCGAGTGCAGCCCACGCAGCTGCTTTTTTTAATTCATCTTGTGTCATTGTTGTCTGCTCATTGGTGTCAAAATAGCTGTTAGTTTACAAGATTAGTTGTTACCAACAGTAGGTTTTATCGGGTGTTATGATCGTTTTTAGTGGTACATCCCACGATTCAATCGGTAACTCATCGACTTGTTGGCACGCATGTGCGAGGCCAATAAGTTGCGGTTGTTGCCAGTGTTGTTCGTATAAACGTGCCAATGTTCTATCGTAAAACCCACCTCCCATTCCAAGGCGATTACCAAATTTATCAAATGCCACTAATGGCATTAAAACGTAATCAAGCTCAGGTAATGGGCATATTTGAGAGCAATTCAGCTTAGGCTCCAAGATACCATAGCGATTTGCTCTCATGGGTGAGTTTTTTTCATAGCGTTGAAATAGTAAATTAGCCCCATTAAATGGATGGATTATGGGCAGGTAAATAGCCTGGCCAGTGTTCCATAATTCATTAATTAACAATGAGGTATCTAATTCTCCATCATTACTTAAATAAAGCGCGATATGGCTTTTTTTGGCCGAATTTACGCTTTTTAAGTGTTGAATAAAATTCACTTTAAGCGATTCGGCGGCTAATTCTTGCTGGTTTTTTGATAGGTTATTACGTGCTTTACGAATATCGTGTCTTATTTGTGCGCGATTATTACTCATTAAATAACTTAACCGTAATTAAAAAGAGAATAAATTAGGAAATAATAAGTACATAGCAAGTACAATAAGCAATATTACGGCTGTAGAAATCAGCGAATATAAAACAAGGTTGCCGCGTTTTTTGGGCTCAGTAGAGAGAGGCTCATCAAGCATTAAATCGTCATCTTCCCATACTTCATTATTTTCATCAGGTAATGATAATTCAACTTCAGGGAGGCGTTGCTCAATATCTTCTAGTTTTTCTTCAAGGCGAATTAGGCTACTGGTAATGTAATCTAGGGCGTCAAATAAGCGCTGATCTCGTTGGCTGTCGTAAGCTGTTTGAGACGCCGTTTGTGTAGCCGCAGTTTGCTGAAGTTTACTTTTAATCCCAAGCGTTGAAAGTAACTTGGCTTGCTTGAGTGCTTTATCTTTAGGGCATGGGGCAAATAACGGTTTGCCATTAAAAAATGCAGCCACCTTCTCTGGCGAGGTTTTCAGCTTTTCTGTCAGTGCAGTGGTTACTGCCTGGCTGTCTGCGCCTTCTGCAAGTCCTACAAATATAACACGAAAATTGTCGGCCATTTTTTATCCCTAATACGCTTTATTGTATAAGCAGAGTATATACCTAAAATGTTAAACAGTTCGAGACTGTTTTACGACTAACTTAGTGCACATAGCAAAACGGCCCTAAAAAGGGCCGTTTAAATATTAGCTAAGTGGCTTATAGCCCAGCTGCTGCGCGAAGTGCGTCTGCTTTATCTGTGCGTTCCCATGGGAATTCGTCACGACCAAAGTGGCCATAAGCCGCTGTTGGAAGGTAAATAGGGCGCTCAAGGTCAAGCATTTGAATTAGGCCGTAAGGGCGTAAGTCAAAGTGTTCACGAATAAGTTCGATTAAACGCGCTTCTTCTAATTTACCAGTACCAAATGTTTCAACACTGATAGAAGTAGGCTCTGCAACGCCGATAGCGTAAGACACCTGAAGTTCACATTTATCGGCAAGACCTGCAGCAACAATGTTTTTAGCAACATAACGTGCAGCATAAGCCGCTGAACGGTCAACTTTTGATGGATCTTTACCAGAGAAAGCACCACCACCGTGACGAGCCATACCACCGTAAGTATCTACAATGATTTTACGACCAGTTAAACCACAGTCACCCATTGGGCCACCAATAACAAAACGACCCGTTGGGTTAATGAAAAATTTAGTTGCGCTAGTAATAAGCTCAGCAGGAAGTACTGGCTTAATAATTGTTTCCATTACCGCTTCTACTAAGTCATTTTGCGATACATCTTCGCTGTGCTGAGTAGAAAGTACAACGGCATCAATACCTACTGGCTTGCCATTTTCGTATGCAAATGTAACTTGTGATTTTGCATCTGGACGTAACCAGTTAAGCTCGCCGCTTTTACGAACTTCAGCTTGACGCTGCACTAAACGGTGAGAATAAGTAATTGGAGCAGGCATTAATACTTCAGTTTCGTTACATGCGTAACCAAACATTAAGCCTTGGTCGCCAGCGCCTTGTTCTTCAGGGCTTGTACGATCAACACCTTGGTTGATGTCTGGAGACTGTTTACCAATCGTGTTTAAAATTGCACACGAATCGGCATCAAAGCCCATATCTGAGTGTGTGTAACCAATTTCACGTACTGTTTTACGTGTAATTTCTTCGATATCAACCCATGCGCTAGTCGTGATTTCACCACCAACCATAACCATACCGGTTTTAACGTAAGTTTCACACGCTACACGGGCATGAGAGTCTTGCTCTAGGATAGCATCAAGTACCGCATCAGAAATTTGATCGGCGATTTTATCCGGATGACCTTCAGAAACAGATTCAGAAGTAAATAAATGTTTTGCCATTGTAATTATGCTCACAAATATTGCGCTTCACAAACGTCGGTATTAGCGCTAAAAAATTAAGGCGCGTATTTTATCTAAAACAAGCGAACTTGCATAGTTTTTTTACGCCTAGACGTCTAAATAAAATATCTAATAGTAAATGGTTCTTAAAAAATATTCATAATGTCCTATTTTTATGGGTTTTTAATTGCACACAGCCCCTACAATAAGTAAGAATGGAGGTATATAAATACCCGCGCAAATACATATAAAGGTAGGAGAATTCATGCCATCTCGCAAAGAACTTGCAAATGCTATTCGCGTCTTGTCAATGGACGCAGTACAAAAGGCCAAATCTGGTCACCCTGGAGCCCCTATGGGCATGGCTGATATCGCAGAAGTATTATGGCGCGATTATCTTAAACATAACCCAACAAATCCAGAGTGGGCTGACCGAGATCGATTTATACTCTCAAATGGTCACGGTTCAATGCTAATTTATTCTCTATTGCATTTAAGTGGTTATGATTTACCACTGGACGAAATTAAAAACTTCCGCCAAATGCACTCTAAAACGCCAGGCCACCCAGAATATGGATATGCGCCAGGAATCGAGACTACTACGGGTCCATTGGGTCAAGGGATCACAAATGCCGTAGGTATGGCAATTGCTGAAAAAGCATTAGCCGCTCAATTTAACCGTGAAGGCCATGACATTGTTGATCACCACACTTACGCATTTATGGGTGATGGTTGTTTAATGGAAGGTATTTCTCATGAAGCCTGTTCGCTTGCTGGCACATTAGGCCTAGGCAAGTTAGTGGCATTTTGGGATGACAACGGCATTTCAATCGACGGTGAAGTTGAAGGCTGGTTTAGCGATGACACACCTGCACGTTTTAAAGCATACGGCTGGCATGTAATTAGCGACGTTGATGGCCACGACAGCGATGCTGTAAGTGCTGCAATTAGCGAAGCAAAAAGCGTGACCGACAAACCAACGCTAATTTGTTGTAAAACAGTAATTGGTTATGGCTCACCTAATAAATCAGGTAGCCACGACTGTCATGGCGCACCACTAGGTGATGACGAAATTAAAGCATCTCGCGAGTTCTTAGGTTGGACGGGTGATGCATTTGAAATCCCTGCTGACATTTACGCACAGTGGGATAACAAAGAAAAAGGCCAACAGCTTGAAGCAAGCTGGGATGAAAAATTTGCCGCATACGAGCAAGCCTTCCCAGAGCTAGCAGCAGAATACAAACGCCGTACAAATTCAGATTTACCCGCTGATTGGGCTGAAAAGTCACAAGCGTATATTGAGCAGTTACAAGCAAACCCAGCAAACCCAGCATCACGTAAAGCATCACAAAATGCATTAAACGCGTTTGGTCCGTTACTACCTGAGTTTATGGGTGGCTCTGCCGATTTAGCAGGTTCAAACTTAACAATTTGGGATGGCTCTAAAGGCTTAACATGCGATGATGCAAGTGGTAACTACATTTACTACGGTGTACGTGAGTTTGGTATGTCGGCAATTATGAACGGTATTGCACTTCATAAGGGCTTTATTCCTTACGGTGCAACGTTCTTAATGTTTATGGAATACGCACGCAACGCGGTACGTATGGCTGCATTAATGAAGCAACCAAGCATTTTTGTATACACGCACGATTCAATTGGTTTAGGTGAAGATGGTCCAACTCACCAACCAGTAGAGCAAATTGCCAGCATGCGTTTAACGCCTAACCTTTACAACTGGCGCCCATGTGACCAAGTTGAGTCGGCAATTGCGTGGCAACAAGCTATTGAACGTAAAGACGGTCCTACATCATTAATCTTTACTCGCCAAGGCTTAGAGCAACAAGCACGTGATGCACAGCAATTAAGCGACGTTAAAAAGGGTGGTTACATCCTAAGTTGTGACGGCAACCCAGAGCTTATTCTTATTGCTACCGGCTCTGAAGTACAACTAGCGCAAGACTCTGCGAAAGAGCTACGTGCGCAGGGTAAAAAAGTACGTGTTGTATCTATGCCGTGTACTGATGCGTTTGAAGATCAATCGCCTGAGTACAAAGAAAGCGTATTACCAGCAAGCGTTTCACGTCGCGTAGCGATTGAAGCGGGTATTGCTGATTACTGGTACAAGTACGTCGGCCTAAATGGTGCTGTAGTCGGTATGACTACTTTTGGTGAATCAGCTCCAGCTAACGAGCTATTTGAATTCTTCGGCTTCACCGTAGAAAACATCGTTAACAAAGCAAACGCATTGTTTTAAGCAACTGCTTTAACATTTAAAAGCCCGCGCTGTGTAAACAGGGCGGGCTTTTTTATGAGTTATACTTTTATCACTTCCTCTAAAGCGCAGCGTCTCTTCGTCCTCTTTGTGCATAAATTACCAAAAGATCTGTTCGAAGCTCGTAGCCCGTTGCTCGAAGCAAATTTCCCTATAAAATCGTTAATTTTTTAACCTTTTGGCTTCTAAATGAGTAATTTTCAAAGCACTTAACTTGCAAGCCTTTCTCGTATCAGGCACTGTGAGCATAATTAAAATTATAAACTTAAATAAACAGGAGTGAGGATGTCTCAGTTTGATAATGTAAGTGTCGTTAAACAGGCCAACGTATATTTTGACGGTAAAGTATCGAGTCGTACCGTGGTATTTGGTGATGGCAGTACAAAAACATTAGGTTTTATGCAACCCGGTGAGTTTGAATTCGCAACCAGTAAAAAAGAATTGATGGAATTAAATGGCGGCCAATGGGAAGTGTTACTGCCAGGTGAGAGTGAATGGCAAACAATGTCGGCAGGTGAATCATTTAACGTAGATGCTAATGTTAAATTCCAAGTAAAAGTCGCTGACTTTGCAGATTACTGTTGTTCATACACCGAATAAATATATAGTTGATTAAATTATCAGCACTTCTGAAAGGCCGCTATCACGCGGCTTTTTGCATACTTAATGCTAAATGAATGATCTAAATCAGGTGCGGTAATAAATAATTGCTAAATTTAGCTATTTTCTCTTGTGTTAATTCGTTTAGCCCCCAATACTAACTATGAGGTAACATAAAAAAGGATACCCTATGAAAATTAATCTTTCTGGTCACCATGTTGACGTTACTGATTCTATTAAAGAACACATTAACGAAAAGTTTTCTAAAATTGAGAGTCATTTTCCATCATTGATAGCGCTCGACATTATTCTTTCAAAAGAGCATCACAAGTTCCAAGCAGAAATTAGTACAAATTATGAAGGTGCGCGAATATCAGTTAAAGGGGAAAACGAGGTTATGTACCCAGCCATTTCAAGCGCAGCTAAAAAACTCGATGCCGCACTAAAGCATCGTAAAGGGCAAATAAAAGCAAACTTACATGAAAAGCCTGTAAGTACCACACCTGAAATAGCACACGAAATCATCCAAGAGATGGATTTAAATTAATAACTAACAATGTGTTATTTTTAAAAAGAGCCTAAGGGCTCTTTTTTATTGCCTTTAAATTAGGTAAGTTATGCATTCACACAGTTTATTGATGATTAAAATTAATAATAAAAGCACATAACACACCAAATTTGAGAAGTTAATGCAGTACACACAAAGCACATGGAAGTCTCGGTTAGGGGCGCTCGGCCCAGGTATTTTAATGGCCACCGCTGCCATTGGTGGCTCACACTTAGTTGCATCGACCCAAGCTGGCGCATTATTTGGCTGGCAGCTATTTTGGCTTATTGTGGTGGTTAACGTTTTAAAGTACCCGTTTTTTCGTTTTGGTATGGAATACACACTCGCCACCAAAAACAGTTTAGTGGAAGGGTATAAAAACCAAGGGCCTGGCTATTTTTATAGTTTTATTGCATTGAATATTATTGCCGCAGTGGTAAATACCGCAGGCGTATTGTTGCTTACTGCGAGCTTATTACACTATGCATTACCTATTAGTATTCCTGTTACCTTATTGTGCTGGGTAATATTGGCCGTGTGTTTAATTATATTATTACTGGGGCATTTTAAAGCGCTCGATAACGTTGCAAAAGCTATTATGGGGCTACTTACTATAGCAACCATAACCGCATTAGTTATTGCTATAAATAACGGCCCTGTAGCGTCTGTAAACTATGTTGGCCCCTCACCGTATGAACTTGCCATGTTAGGCTTTATGGTTGCCTTAATGGGCTGGATGCCAGCGCCTATTGAAATTTCGGCTCTGAGCTCGTTGTGGCTTAAAGAAAAACAAACTCAGCAAAGTGTGACTAAAAGCCAAGGCTTATTCGACTTTAATGTAGGCTACTGGTTAACCGCAGGGCTTGCGCTGGTATTTTTTAGTTTAGGTGCGTTAGTGCAATATGGGCAAAGCAGTAATATAGAGCTTGGCGGTGTAGCCTTTGCTAAACAGCTGATTGATATGTATGCACTTACTATTGGCGAGTGGGCAAGGCCTTTGGTATCTGCCATCGCGTTTTTGTGTATGTTTGGCACCACACTCACCGTGCTTGACGGTTACGCCCGAACACTTAACGAATCGCATAAACTTCTTGGTTTTAAGCAATCAAAACACAGCTTAAATACGTGGCTTATATTACAAGCATTGGCTGGTATGGCGGTGATCTTATTTTTTAAATCAGCTCTTGGGCCCATGCTTACCTTTGCCATGACGCTTGCGTTTGTAACTACACCCGTTTTTGCATGGCTTAACTTCAGCCTAGTTCGCTCAGAGCCTGCGATTAAACACAGTCTACTTTTGCGTGGCTTAACCTGGTTAGGCTTGGTGTACTTGGTTGGTTTTGCTGTGGCGTTTGTTGTGTGGAAGTTGATGTGATTTTATATTCGAGGTTCGAGGTTCGAGGTAAATTACCTCTATAGTACTTCGTTAAGAGGGTTAACTATCGACATACTGCAGAGCACCCATAGTCATTAGCGAGCAACATATGTTATTCAAATTGAACCTTAGTGAGAAAAACAACCGAAGGTTATTTTGAGCAATAAATTAGGTGTGTGCTAAAGCTGGTTGAATCAGGTAAGCAATCTTATACAAGTATTGCCACCGTCTATTTATGACAAAAAGTGGACGACTGGCATGCTGTTATGACAATCAAGTTTTGAAATAGTTTGAAAATCTACTAATGTCTACTTAACTATGGGTAGTCCTGTTGGCACTTTAGTAAATAATTTAGTGGTTAGATTGTAGCTTTAACATTATGACTTTAAAGGGAGCATTAAAATGGCAAAACATGATGAACATACAAGTTCATTAGGCGCGATGGCTCCTTATATGATTATAGGTGCAATCATAGGCTCAGTTATCGGGCTTATTGGTGGTTTATTTTTCGATGTATTACCGTTTAGTATATCGGGTGGTATTGCGATTGGTTGCGGCATGGGCTTGGCTATTGGCTCATCGAATGACTCTGACATTAAGTAAATACCAATATAAAATCTATAAATAACCTTAATAGCTAACTGGCTATATATCCAAACTTTAAGCGTTATTCCTTATAGAAAAGAAACTTTAATTATTGTAAATGATTTTTTATTCTCCATGAAATGCTGAACTCAGCACCTCGATGTGGTTTGCGTATATGATTATATTTAACAAAAAACCACTGAACTATAAGAAAGTAAAATGGCTAAACCTTCACTGCACATATAATCTTACTAACTTTCTGCAAGATCTTGCATAAAGCTTTATTGTTTATAACCGTTTGATTGCTAGTAGTTATATGCTCATGTATAATTTTGGGTACATTTAAGGAGTAATTAAACACTCAAAGGAAGCATTATGAAAATGAATAAAACTGCACTCTTATTATTAACGACTCTCGTTGCAAGTCCTACTGCATTAGCTGAACAAACGCCTAACTTTAACTTCGTTTCTGGTGGTTACCTAGACGGTGATATTGATGGCGAGGGTGCCGATGGGTGGACAATTGACGGTAGTAAACTTGTAAGCGAAAATGTATTTTTATCTGGCCAATATCAAACAGTGGGTGACTCGGTAAACGGCGCTGATTTTGATATAAATTGGCTTAGCGCAGGGGTAGGGTACCGGACTGCGATTAGCTCCAGTACTGACTTTTATGGTTTGCTGACATATGAAAATTTAGAGCTAGAAGCATCTTATGCGGGTAGAAGTGAGTCGGAAGATGAAAATGGATATGGCTTATCTGTTGGTCTTCGTTCAATGGTGAGCGAGAGCTTTGAACTAGATGGACGCTTAGGCTACGTCGACATTGATGATGATAGTGAAACGTCTATTTCTGTGGGGGCACGTTATTATATTAATGAAAATCTTTCATTCGGTGCTAATTATATGTCACTAGACGATCTAGACTTGATCAGTGCTACAGTACGATATAGTTTTTAAGACTTAAAAGTCTTATATAAGCGCACTATATTAAGTGCGCTTTTTTGTGTTTAACAGCTACTTGCATGTGATGATTATGTTGGGTTTTGCTGTGCTCAACCCAGCCTAAAACAGAACCTACCTCAACGCAATCTACGTAAAAAAGTTAACAACCTAGGTTAAGATTAACTCAGCTCTTTTATCGCGCTACTTATCCCATCTAAACTCAGCGGGTACATGCGGTTGTTCATTAGCTGCTTTATAAAGTCAATTGATTGATAGTACGGCCAATGCTCAACCGGTTGTGGGTTGAGCCACGCGACTTTATCAAAGTGATTTGTGATTCGGTTCAACCACGCACTGCCGGGTTCTTCATTCCAATGCTCTACTGAGCCGCCAGGATAGGCAATTTCATACGGGCCCATAGTGGCATCACCAACAAATATAACTTTGTAGTCACTGGTGAACTTGTTGATCAGCGTCATGGTGTCAATAACGTTTGAGTGGCGGCGTTGGTTATCTTGCCACACGTGCTCGTATAAGCAGTTATGAAAGTAGTAAAATTCTAAGTGTTTAAATTCGCTGTGGGCGGCGCTAAATAACTCTTCACAGGTATGAATGTAGTCATCCATTGAACCGCCAATATCAAACAGCATCAATACTTTTACCGCGTTGTGGCGCTCGGGGGCCATTTTGACATCGAGCATGCCGCCTTGCTTGGCGGTCGCGCGAATAGTCTCGTTTAAATCAAGGGTGTCGCTTGCGCCAGTACGGGCAAATTTGCGCAGCTTTTTAAGCGCCAATTTTATAGTGCGTGAACCAATTTCACGGTCAGAATCTAGGTTACGGTATTCGCGCTTATCCCACACTTTTACTGCTTGGCGATTGCGGCTGCCGTCTTGACCAATGCGAACGCCCTCAGGGTTATAACCATATGCACCAAAAGGCGAGGTGCCGCCTGTACCTACCCACTTATTGCCGCCAGCATGGCGTTTTTGCTGTTCTTCTAAACGCTCTTTTAGGGTTTTCATTAGCTCTTCGAGCCCGCCCATGGCTTTTAGTTGGGCTTTTTCTTCATCGCTTAGGTGCTTTTCAAACTCTTTACGCAACCAATCTTCAGGTAAATTGTGTTGTTGTTTTAAGCTCTCGAGCAGATCTAAGTCGGCAATACCGCTAAAGTAATCGCTAAAGGCTTTATCGAACCGGTCAAAATGGGTTTCGTCTTTTACCATAATAGTGCGCGCTAAATGATAAAACGCGTCTACATCAGCAAATATAACGCCTTGTTTTAAAGCGTTAATTAAATCGAGTAGCTCTCTTAGGCTTACTGGTAAGCGGTATTTGCGTAGCGTGAAAAAAAACTGTACCAACATGTTAGCGACGGCTCATAAACGCAAGTTTTTCGATTAGGCTTATGTCTTGCTCGTTTTTAAGCAGCGCACCAAACATCGGCATTAAACCGCCTTTTTGCGCTTTGTCGTGCAGGGTTTTGGCATCTATATCTTCAGCCATTAATAGTTTTAACCAATCCAGCAATTCGCTGGTGGATGGCTTCTTTTTAAGGCTGTTGGCTTCACGTAAGTTAAAAAATACTTCTAGCGCTTGGCGAACTAAATCTTGTTTAACATGCGGGTAGTGCACATCAATAATTTGCTGCATTTCGTCGCTATTTGGAAAATCAATATAATGGAAAAAACAGCGACGTAAAAACGCATCAGGCAGCTCTTTTTCATTGTTTGATGTGATGATCACAATAGGGCGCTCTTTAGCCACAATGCGCTCACCGGTTTCGTATACATGAAATTCCATTTTATCGAGTTCGAGTAGTAAATCGTTTGGAAACTCAATATCGGCTTTGTCTATTTCGTCAATAAGCAGTACTGGGCGTTTGCCGTTTAATTCAGCGTACATGAAGGCTTGCCACAGCTTACCTTTAACTATGTAGTTGCTAATATTGTGAACGCGCTCATCACCTAGCTGGCTGTCGCGCAAACGCGATACCGCATCGTACTCGTACAAACCTTGCTGCGCTTTAGTGGTTGATTTTATATGCCACTGAATAAGCTCAGTATCTAAACTTTTCGCTAACTCTTCGGCCAGCATGGTTTTACCTGTGCCAGGCTCGCCTTTAATTAAAAGCGGTTTTTGCAGCATAATAGCGGCGTTTACTGCCTGTTTTAATGCTGAGCTTGCGATGTAATTATCAGTAGAATTAAATTGCACGGGTTATCCTTTATCTGGTCTGAGCAGTAATTATTATGCGTTATAATGCCATAGTTAATCGGCTTCACCAAGGTAGGCAAAACGGGCGATAGTTTTACCGTCTTTTTCTACGGTTTCAGTAAACATACTTAGTGGGCGTGCCCATATGCCGTACTCACCGTATAAGGCTTGGTAAATAACCAACTGCTCGTTGGTTTCGCTGTGGGTCGCCACATGCATAACTTTATATTGTGGGCCTTTGTAGTGTTGATATAAACCCAGTTTTAGTGCTGTAGTCATAGTCTGTTATCTTGTATAATTTGCCTTCGCTTTTTATTATGCCAAAGAATACAGCAATACTATGAATTATATTTCTCTTGATGATTACAAAAAAGCCTGGGTATTTCGCCATAAAGATATTCCGGTTTCAGATATTGATGCAGCCAATATTAAACCTATGACCAGCGAACGTGCTGCAGTGCTATGGACAACCATGGTGAGTCGTGAACATGATCATCCTGACTTTTTTGATAAAACCGATTGGTGCGCGCAAGAGCAAAACTTTAGCCAAGAAATTAATTGGGAAGATGCGTGGGAAAGCGAAGATCCCCAATTTCCTGACGCTATTTTAAACCACCTAGACTGGCAGGCTAACACCACCGTTTATTTTTGTATGGCGCGCGATAATATTATTGAAACGAGCTTTGATGTGTTTAAACGCAACTGGCAAAACTTTATGTTTTTAGCTGATGGCAGTTTATTAATTGGAAAAAAACGTAATACGGTTGTGCAATTTTTAGAATCAGGCATTGCGAAATTAGGCGAAAAGCCCTAACAATCGGTGCTTAAAAACTGTGCATTACTGTGTTATAAAACATCTATTAAGGTGTTTTTGAGTATAGCGATTGGTCAGTAAAAATAAGCAGTTTGACACAAACCAACAAGTTGAAATGTGGCAAACTGATGCACAAAAAGTGCTTTATGCACAATTATGTAATGCCTTTTATCAGCGTGAGGTGCAGCGCTTAGTGGCTGAACCTAATGGCGACCGTTTACGCAGGCAATTAAAAAGCCTGCCTTATTATATTGAACGTGCCGCAACACGGGTGGCTAATGCACCATTGCCTTTTACGCTTGATGCGCAAAATGGAGGCTGGCTTGAAAAACAAAAACCAACTCCGCCAGAAGTTAATTCTTCAGCGAATGAACTTTTTTATCAAGCGCATGCCAAAGTTGGGCTGATTATTCCTGTATTATTACAAAGTCACGGCCAAATTCGGGTTAGAATAGACAGCATTGATCAAGTAACTAAAACACAGGTTCATTGCAATGAGCTTGGCTGGTTTGATTTTTTAGGTCAAGGGCTTGAGCAGCAAAGTGCGCAATTACTCAAACCCAACAAAGCAACGCTTGCTGCGGCGTGTTGTGGCCATCAGTGGCAGTTTTCAAAGCGCAGTACGCCACGGGTATTATCGTTACGGGAAATGTTACTAGCTGCCAATATTAATTGGCGCAATGTTAAGCGGCCATTGGCGTAAAGCTTACAATTCAAAATTAAAATAAGGAGTGTTTAATGCGATTTTTTCAATTTGGCTTGTTGTGCTTAGCACTTTTTATCCAGTACCGCCTTTGGTTTGGTCATAACGGGGTGCAAGACTACACCCGTTTAAAAAATGCGGTGGCATCGCATCAACAAACTAACGAAAAACTAATAAAGCGTAATAAAGTATTAAAAGCGGATATAGAAGATTTAAAGCTCGGCCACGAAGGCATTGAAGAGCGTGCCCGCAACGAATTAGGAATGATTAAACCGGACGAAACCTTTATTCGTGTTTTACCGGCTCAACACCATGACAAATAAATTTACTATTGCAGCTATTGTTCCTGCCGCAGGTGTTGGCAGCAGAATGCAACACACAACACCAAAGCAATATATTTCCTTAGCAGGGAAAACCATTTTAGAGCACACGCTCGCTAAGTTATCGCAGTTACCGCAGTTAAACTCTATAGTGGTGGCTTTGAGCGAAACCGACCCTTACTTTGACGACCTTACGCTAGCTGATCCTCGCATCGTGCGTGCTATTGGCGGTAAAGAGCGTGCAGATTCAGTATTAAACAGTTTATTGTTTTTAGCTGCCAATCCACCGACTTGGGTTTTGGTGCATGATGCAGCAAGACCTTTAGTTGATATTGCTGATATAGAGCGCTTAATCGCACAGTGCATGCAGGCTGATGAAGGCGGCATTTTAGCCAGCAAAGTAAAAGACACTATAAAACGAGGGCAAAGCCATGCGCAGCAAACTGTGCCTCGTGATGATTTATGGCAAGCGCTTACCCCGCAACTGTTTAAATACGACGAGCTTAAAACGGCATTGCAAAGTGCGCTTAACAGCGGTGCAACCATTACTGATGAAGCCAGTGCAATGGAGTGGGCAAATAAGCCGGTAAAGCTGGTAGCAGGGCGTAGTGACAATATTAAAATTACCACCCCAGAAGATTTAGATTTAGCTGGCTTTTTACTGCAAAAACAAAATAATGAGAGTGCAACATGATACGAATAGGCCATGGTTTTGACGTGCATAAATTTGGAGGCCAAGGGCCTTTAACCATCTGCGGCGAAAAAATTGATTACCCGCAAGGCTTTTTAGCACACTCAGATGGAGATGTAGCTATTCATGCGTTGTGTGACGCGATTTTAGGCTCATTAGCGCTGGGCGATATTGGTAAGCACTTTCCAGATACAGCCAGTGAGTATGAAAATATCGATAGCCGTATTTTACTTCGCCATGTAGTGAGTCTAGCCAAGCAACAGGGCTATGTATTAGGCAATGCGGATGTCACTATTGTGGCACAAGCACCAAAAATGCTGCCGCACATTCAAGCAATGCGAACCAATCTTGCCAGTGATTTAAATGCTGAGCTTTCACAGATAAATGTTAAAGCCACAACCACTGAAAAGCTCGGGTTTGAGGGGCGAAAAGAAGGCATTTCAAGCCATGCCGTGGTCATTATGAGCAAACAAAACGCATGAGCGAATTAAATTATTTATATGGCGCGCCGCTTTCTAAAGCCGACTTTAAAACCACCGCAGAAGACTTTATGGTTGATGAGGAGCTCGGTATAGAGTTTACCGGCAGTGGTGAACACGTGTGTTTGCAAGTGGTTAAAAAGGGTGAAAACACCCAATATGTTGCCAAGCTGATTGCACAAAAAGCGGGTGTATCGCCACGTGATGTAAGTTATGCCGGCATGAAAGACCGCCATGGAGTATGCTCGCAGTGGTTTAGCGTAAAAGTACCGATTAAAAAACATATTGATTTTACTGAGCTCAACAGCGAAAGCGTGTTTGTGGTTTCGCAGCAGCGCCATGAGCGAAAATTGCGCACCGGTTGCCATAAAGGAAATAGATTTACTATTACCTTGCGCAATGTAACCGAGCCGCTTGATATTTTATGCCGTATAAACGCAGTACGCGCAGGTGTGCCTAACTACTTTGGTGAGCAGCGTTTTGGCCGTGATGGGCATAACTTAGTGATGGCCGAAAAGATGTTTGCCGGTGAGCGTATTCGCGATAAAAAGCTGCGAGGCATTATTATTTCTGCTGCGCGTTCACATGTGTTTAATCAAATTGTTAGTTTACGCGTGGCAGAGCATGGCCTTGCTAAAACCATGCACCGCGAAGTATTTATGCTAAGTGGTAGCAATGCGTTTTTTGAAGATGCGATAAGTGATGAAAATATTGCACGGCTTGCCTCAGGCGACATTATGATGTCGGCGCCCATGGTTGGCAAAAGTGAAAAAGGCTTAACCGAACAAGAAAAAACATGGTTGGCACCGTATCAAGCATGGTGTGATGGCTTAGGTGAGCTAGGGCTTAAAAACGAGCGCAGAATGCTGCGTTTAATCCCTCAAGATCTAAGTGTAGAAACACTTGATGAACGCACATTAAAACTCAGCTTTGGTTTACCCAAAGGCTGCTTTGCAACGGCTTTACTGCGCGAACTGGTTGATTATACTGACGCCAGTCCTCGCGAGCGAAAAGAAAAGGATAACGCAGATGAAGATTCTATTAAGTAATGATGATGGTGTTAATGCCAAAGGTATTGCTGTTTTATACCAAGCATTAACACAAATTGCTGAGGTAACGCTGGTTGCGCCAGATAGAAATTGCAGTGGCGCTAGTAATTCACTAACGTTAATGAATCCTTTGCGTGCAACGACACTCGACAATGGCTTTATGTCGGTTAATGGCACGCCAACGGATTGTGTGCATTTAGGTGTGAATCAATTAATGGATGAAAAGCCCGATTTAGTGGTAGCCGGTATTAACCACGGCGGCAATTTAGGTGACGATACACTTTACTCTGGTACGGTTGCTGCGGCGACTGAAGGTCGTCATCTGGGCTTACCAGCAATTGCGGTGTCTTTGTGCTCTCACCTTGGTGAACACTTTGAAACGGCAGCAGCCGTTACGGTCAATATTATTAAAGGGCTTGCTTCGCATCCGCTGCCTAAAGATCAGATCATCAATATTAATGTGCCAGATATTCCTTTAAGTGAGCTAAAAGGTGTTCAGGTAACTCGCTTAGGCGCGCGACACAAAGCAGAAACCATGACCAAGCAAAGCGATCCTTGGGGACGCGATATTTTTTGGTATGGTTCTTTGGGTACAGAAAGCGATGCCGGTGAAGGCACCGATTTTTATGCTGTAAATAATGGCTATGCATCAGTCACCCCATTGAGCGTTGATATGACTGCCAAAGACAGTATTAAAGCCGTGGGAGAGTGGTTAGCCGAGTTGGAGATCAACCGTGCTGGCTAATTATACCCGCAGTGCACAAGCGCTTTCAGACCTATTACAACGAGAGGGCGTAGAAGATAAGGAGGTTTTAAAGGCGATTTCGCAAATTCCTCGGCATATTTTTATTGATGATGTACTAAAGCACAAAGCGTATCAAAATACTGCGCTACCGATAGGGCAAGGACAAACTATTTCTCAGCCTTACATTGTTGCCCGTATGACCGAATTGATGCGTTTAGCCGGCGTGAAAAGTAAAGTGTTAGAAATTGGTACCGGATCCGGCTATCAAACCGCGGTACTGGCTAAAACCTTTGATAAGGTGTATTCGGTTGAGCGTATAAAAGCTTTGCAATGGCAAGCAAAGCGTCGATTACATCAGCTCGATTTATATAATGTCACTATGAAACACGGTGACGGTTGGCAAGGATGGCAATCGCAAGCGCCATTTAATGGCATTATTGTTACCGCTGCGGCAACGATTATCCCTCCAGAACTACTCGCACAACTTGCAGATGGAGGCGTATTACTCGGCCCCATTGGTGAGGCAGAACAAAAATTAACCATGGTTATTCGCCAAGGCGATAGCTTTACAGAGCATGTAATTGCGCCAGTAAGATTTGTACCTTTGGTCCCTGGCGATATTGAATAGGAATTCATTTTGAAGTTGTTTACCAAGTTATATGATATGGCCTTAGTGTGGGCTAAGCATCGCCATGCAGAACGTTATTTAGCAGGGATGAGCTTTGCCGAATCGGTTTTTTTTCCGGTGCCACCCGATGTAATGTTAGCGCCTATGTCGCTGGCACAACCGAGTAAAGCATGGCGATTTGCAAGCTTTGCTACCGTAGCTTCTGTGCTTGGCGGCGTGCTAGGTTATCTACTAGGGTTTTGGTTATTTGAACCTGTTGTAGAGCCTTTTATTGCACAAATGCAATGGCAAGATAAATTTAATACGGCACTTGCATGGTTTAAAGATTATGGCGTATGGGTGGTATTTTTAGCCGGGTTTTCGCCTATTCCTTATAAGGTATTTACTATTGGTGCAGGGGTATTACAGATGGCGTTTTTACCCTTTATTGTTGCATCGGCGGTTGGACGAGGGGCGCGTTTCTTTTTAGTATCTGCTTTAATGAAATGGGGCGGAGTTAAAATGGAGCAAAAATTACGTCAATATATTGAAGTGCTTGGCTGGGCTGTGGTTGCTTTAATTGTTGTTGCGTACATTTTATTACGTTAAGTACTATATATTAATGTTATTAACGCAGAGGGCAAAACGCATTGAATAAACAAATACGCTGTTATGTTGCTTTATTTATTAGTGTTTTTCTCTGTGCATGCTCGTCTCGCCATGTTCCCGCACCGGTAAGCAGTTTAAATAATAATATTAATGACTATCCCTCACGGATTAATATTAACGGCGGAAAATACACAGTACAAAAAGGCGATACACTTTACTCGATTGCTTTTAGTGCCGGAAAAGATTTCAGGGAGCTTGCAAAAAACAATGCAATTGCATCACCTTACATTATTGTTCCTGGTCAGGTTGTTTCTCTTTTAGAACCAAGCAAGCCAAGAGTTACAGCAAAAACGAATCAAAAACACCCAGCTAAAAAGTCATCTAATTTACAAAAAAGTAACAAGAAATCAAAGAAAGAGCTTGATAAGCCGAAAAAACGAAGGTATGTTCAAAAACAAGCTAACCAAAAAATTAGCAAGTCTCAAGGTTCTGCAAACAGAAAGTTGAGTTGGTTTTGGCCTGCTAAAGGTAAAATAATCCAACGCTTTTCTAACAAGGAAAATGGTTATAAAGGCCTACAGATTGCTAATAAAAAGGGGTCGGCAGTATTCGCCGCTGCTCAAGGAACGGTAGTCTATGCGGGTAGTGCACTAAGAGGTTACGGTAATTTAATTATATTGAAACATAATGATGATTACCTAAGTGCTTATGCACATAACTCAAAGTTACTTGTTAAAGAAAAGCAAACAGTGAAGGCGGGACAAAAAATAGCAGAAATTGGTAATTCAGAGTCTTCAGTAACGGCACTTCGTTTTGAAATTCGTTATCGAGGAAAAGCTGTTAACCCTGCTAAATACCTACCCTGAACTAAAGGTGTTGATTGATTGTTCTGGAGAAGGCTCATGGCTAATACAGCAAAAGCTAATAAAACGACTACAGACCTTAATCATAAAGTTATTGATAGCTTGCTCAGGAGAAGTCTTATGGCTGATGTAGCAAAAGCTGAGAAAACCCCCACTGATGATAAGTTTGACGATTCAAAAGTTGAAGATCCAACGCAACTACTTGATGACGTGGAAGATGAAGACGTATTTGTTAAAGAAGAAGTCACTAAAAACCTCGACGCCACTCAGTTATACCTAGGCGAAATTGGTTTTTCCCCTCTATTAAGTGCCGAAGAAGAAGTCTTTTTTGCACGAAAATCGCTTAAAGGCTGTGAAGCTTCCCGTAAACGCATGATTGAAAGTAACTTACGCTTGGTTGTGAAAATTGCGCGCAGGTATAACAATCGTGGGCTTGCTCTACTCGATTTAATTGAAGAAGGTAACTTAGGACTCATTAGAGCGGTTGAAAAGTTTGATCCTGAACGTGGTTTTCGATTTTCTACTTATGCTACATGGTGGATACGTCAAACCATTGAGCGGGCGATAATGAATCAAACGCGTACTATTCGTTTGCCTATTCATGTTGTTAAAGAGCTTAACGTTTATTTACGTACAGCACGTGAGCTAACGCAAAAGCTTGATCATGAGCCTACCGCAGAAGAAATTGCAGAAAGCTTAGATAGACCGGTCGAAGACGTTACTAAAATGCTACGCCTAAATGAAAAAATAGCGTCTGTAGATATGCCCATTGGTAGCGAGAATGACAGTGCATTATTAGATGTGATAGCCGATGAAAAAAATGTAGGCCCTGAAGGTGAAGTACAAAACAACGATATGAATACGCATATTATTGACTGGTTAGGTGAGTTAAACCCTAAGCAACGCGAAGTACTGGCACGTCGGTTTGGTTTACTAGGCTATGAACCCTCAACCCTTGAAGATGTTGGCCGTGAAATAGGCTTAACCCGTGAGCGAGTTCGCCAAATACAGGTTGAGGCGCTACGTCGGTTAAAAGATATTTTGCAACAAGAAGGCTTAAGTACCAAAAGCTTATTTGAACAGTTCGCTTAATCTAAACACACAGAAAAATGAATACAGCCCGGCTTTTTAAGCCGGGCTGTTTACGTATAAAGCAGTGCTTTTAATTTATAAAGCAGTTCATGCGCCTGACGCGGTGATAGGTTATCAGGGTCTATTGCGCTCATTTGTTGCTCAAGCTCACTAGGCTGAATTATTTGCGGTTCACTATCAAACGGTAAAACCTGTTGCTCTGTAGTGACTGTGGTGACACTTTGATGGTTTTCAAGCAAGCTTAGCTTTTGTTTAGCTTGGGCAATAACTGCTTTAGGCACCCCGGCCAGTGCCGCTACTTGCAAACCAAAACTTTTACTTGCGGCACCATCTAATACCGTGTGCATAAAGGCAATGGTATCGTTGTGTTCAATGGCATCTAGGTGCACATTAACCAGCCCAGGCGTTTGTTCTGCAAGCTCAGTGAGTTCAAAGTAATGGGTTGCGAACAAAGTTTTAGCCGCGATTTTTGAAGCGAGGTGATCAGCCGTAGCGTACGCCAGTGATAAACCATCGTAAGTACTGGTTCCTCGGCCTATTTCATCCATTAATACCAATGATTGTGCAGTGGCATTATTTAAAATTGCCGCGGTTTCGGTCATTTCAACCATGAAGGTTGAACGCCCAGATGCTAAGTCGTCACTGGCGCCAATACGGGTAAATATTCTATCTATATTACCAATTTTAGCGCTATCGGCAGGAACGTAACAGCCAATATGTGCCATAAGCACAATAAGGGCAGTTTGGCGCATGTAGGTTGATTTACCGCCCATGTTAGGGCCGGTAATAATCAACATTTTACGCTGGTTATTGAGTTCCACAGGGTTGGCAATAAACGGGTCTTTCATTACCTGCTCTACCACAGGGTGGCGGCCTTGTTTAATGCTGATATTATCGTTATCGCAAAGCTCAGGCTTGGCATAATTAAGTGTTTGAGCACGCTCTGCTAAATTGTTCAGTACATCTAAATCGGCAATGACCGAGGCCATTATTTGTAGTTGCTCAATATGCGGAGCAATAAACTCAAATAACTGTTCGTATAATTGTTTTTCAAGGGCCAACGCTTTTGATTGACTGCCGAGAACTTTGTCTTCGTGTTCTTTTAGTTCTGGGATTATATAGCGCTCGTTATTTTTTAATGTTTGACGACGAATGTAATCTGCAGGCACTAAGTGCGAGTTGGCGCGGCTCACTTCAATAAAAAAGCCATGCACTCGGTTATAACCAATCTTAAGTGTACTAATACCTGTACGTTCACGTTCGCGCTGCTCTAGCTGTTCAAGCACATCGGTTGCACCTTGGCTTAAATTACGCCACTCATCGAGTTCGCTGTTATACCCTGGCGCAATAACACCACCATCACGAATTAACACTGGTGGGTTATCAATCACTGCACGTTCAAGTAATGCTTGAAGCTCGGGGAGCTCTTTAGAGTGGGCAATAATATGAGAAATACGCGCATCTGTGGCATCGTTTAATAAGCTATGTAGCGGTGCTAATGCTTGAAGCGCACTACGAAGCCTTGTTAAATCACGTGGGCGAGCCGTGTGTAATGCCAAGCGAGCAATTACACGTTCTATATCACCAATCTCTTTGAGCGCGTCATGCAGCTCACTGCATAATTGCACATCTAAAATAGCACTAATGGCATTTAGACGAGAGTTTAACTCGTCTTTATTACGAATAGGGGTATGAATACGACGCTTAAGTAATCGCGAGCCCATCGCTGTGGCTGTTTTATCAAGCACTTGGGCAAGGGTATTTTCAAAGCCACCTGATAGATTAACGGTAAGTTCAAGGTTTTTGCGAGTTGGCGCATCCAAAATTACTGCGTGTTCATTATGCTCAAGGGTAATTGCACGAATGTGCGGTAATGCAATACGTTGGGTATCTTTTACGTACTGCATTAAACAGCCTGCTGCCACCAAGGCGCTATGTGCTTTGTCGACCCCAAAACCGACTAAATCTTTGGTGCCAAACTGCTCGCATAGTAAGTGTTGCGCGGTATCAAGGTCAAACTCCCAATCAGGGCGACGACGCGCTCCCTTAATATGTTCAATTAAATGAGTGTTTTCAAAGTGTTCACTATATAGTAACTCAGCAGGCGCTAAGCGTTGTAGGGTTGAGCTAAATGCTTCATCAGTGTTTACTTCAACAACATTGAAGCGCCCAGAGTTGATATCAAGATACGCAACACCGTATAAGCCTTTTTTATTTTGCCAAACACTGGTTAGTAAGTTGTCTTGGCGCTCTTGTAGTAAGGCTTCGTCAGAAATAGTTCCTGGGGTTACAATACGGACTACTTTACGCTCAACAGGGCCTTTGCTGGTGGCAGGGTCACCCACTTGTTCACAAATAGCCACCGACTCGCCCATTTGTACTAAGCGGGCTAAGTAGTTTTCTACCGCATGATAAGGCACGCCCGCCATAGGAATAGGATCGCCCCCTGCTTTGCCACGGTGTGTTTGTGAAATATCAAGCAACTGCGCGGCGCGTTTTGCGTCATCAAAAAAGAGTTCGTAAAAATCCCCCATCCGATAAAACAATAAAATATCGCGATGCTCTGATTTTATTTTTAGATACTGCTGCATCATAGGGGTTTGTTGTTTTATAGTGTGCGGTGCATAAAGATCAAACGACATGTATTTACCCAAAGGCTGAATATGGAATTACATCAAGAGATTAAGACACTTGCTGCGCAATTAGGCGCTATTTTAACGGATAAACGCTTATGGATCACTACCGCTGAATCATGTACTGGTGGTGGAGTGAGTTATTCGCTTACCGATACCCCAGGCAGCTCAGCATATATTGACCGTGCATTTGTCACTTATAGCAATAACGCAAAGCATGAATTACTCAATGTGAAGCATGATACCCTAGAGGAATTTGGCGCGGTGAGCGAACAAACAGTCATTGAGATGGCAGCAGGCGCTTGTAAGGCTGCAAATGCTGATATTGGCATTGCTATTTCAGGGATTGCAGGACCCGGTGGTGCTACTGAGGGCAAACTGGTAGGGCTCGTGTGGTTTGGACTGCAAATTAACGGTAAACACTGGACGTTTGAACAAGTATTTAATGGTAACAGGGCGCAAGTTAGGCTGCAAGCTATTGTATTTTCTTTAAAAATCATAATAGAGAAGATAAAATAATAAAATTAGCTTGATACTGTGATTTCATACAGTATACTTGTCTGCATTAGCTGGATTTGGAGAAGAAAATGAACGATAACAAACAAAAAGCGTTGGACGCAGCTTTATCACAAATTGAACGTCAATTTGGTAAAGGCTCAATCATGAAATTGGGTGACAATAAAGCGTTAAACATTGACGCTGTATCAACAGGCTCGCTAGGTATTGATATTGCCTTAGGCATAGGCGGCTTGCCGATGGGGCGTATTGTTGAAGTATATGGCCCAGAGTCATCAGGTAAAACAACGCTAACATTGCAAGTTATCGCTGAAGCTCAAAAAGAAGGTAAAACCTGTGCCTTTGTTGATGCTGAGCATGCTCTTGATCCAATTTATGCACAAAAACTAGGTGTTAACATTGATGAGTTACTGGTATCTCAACCAGATACAGGTGAGCAAGCACTGGAAATTTGTGACATGTTAGTGCGTTCAAGCGCGGTTGATGTAGTGATTGTCGATTCGGTTGCAGCATTGACACCAAAAGCTGAGATTGAAGGCGACATGGGTGATTCACACATGGGTCTACAAGCACGTTTAATGTCACAAGCATTACGTAAGCTTACAGGTAACATTAAGCGTTCAAACACACTATGTATTTTCATTAACCAAATCCGTATGAAAATTGGTGTAATGTTTGGTAACCCTGAAACAACAACTGGTGGTAATGCCCTGAAATTTTACGCCTCTGTACGTATTGATATTCGCCGTATTGGTTCGGTAAAAGAAGGCGATGAAGTTGTTGGTAATGAAACGCGCGTTAAAATTGTGAAAAACAAAGTTGCACCGCCGTTCAAACAAGCTGAATTTATCATTATGTATGGCGAAGGTATTTCTAAGCAGGGCGAGCTGATTGATTTAGGTGTTAAGCACAAAATTGTTGAAAAAGCGGGTGCTTGGTACAGTTACAATGGCAACAAAGTTGGCCAAGGTAAGTCTAATTCGATTAAGTTCCTTAAAGAAAACCCTGAAATTGCAGATGAAATTGAAGGTAAATTACGAGAGATGCTATTGCTAAAAGCAACGGTTGAGCCAGAAGATGGCGAAGACGTATTAGGTGATGAAGGCGACCTTTAAGCCCATTTGTTTTAAAGCTTGATTTGACCCGAGCTTAAAAAAAGCGCTAACCATTAGGTTAGCGCTTTTTATTGTTTGTCTTATAAAGTAGTACTTAAAGTACCTAGTTAG
>NZ_BADU01000053.1:0-12447 GCF_000239875.1 Pseudoalteromonas sp. BSi20311
GCGGGTTTCAATCCACTGGTCGATATCGCTTTCTAACCAGCCCACGGCACGCGCACCAATACGAATGGAACGTGGAAATTCACCGTTGGCCATCAGGGCATAAATGGTGCTGCGGCCAAAGCCTGTTTTGGCCTTTACCTCGGGCAAGCGCAAAATCCGCTGCTGACGCGCTGGGTGTGTTGATGTGGTGGATGATTGTGTAGTTGGGTTCATCGTTTGCTTCCTCACTGATCTGTTAAGTTCAGTTAGGAGTTTGCCAGTACTAAACGGACGCAGTAGGCAGATAAATGCCCAGATCGTGCAGCTTTCTGAGGGTACAGGTAGCTAGTTGCCCCAGTTTGTAGATAGTGCCCCAAATAATAATTGTTCTGTGGGCAGGGTTGGTGCGTGGCTAAGTGGCGTGAACTAAGGCTTTGCCCAAACTGCCCCAAAAGCCCAAGGGATGAGCGAAGTGTTAAAACACATGGAGTATGAGGCAAAGCATAAAGTGAAACTAAAACTTCTTTATCTGCTGAAAAATGAAAATATAGTTTCACTGACTCATTAAACGTTAAACGCTGATTGTTTCATGGCTTGCTCCGCTCGGCTGATCCCTAGCCGCTTAGCAACGGTTTGCCATTGCTTAACCGCCATTAATACTTCATCGTAAATTTGCGTGGCTTGGGTTTGCGAAAGTCTGAAGAAGTCTTTCACATCAAAGGCTAGCTGGTAGTCTAAAGCGTTGTCTGCATCGGTAATATTCAGATGCAGGCCATGCTTACCCACTATCGGGTTTAAATCATAAGCAGGTGATAACTTCCAGCCATTCTTTGTTAATAAAAACCCATGGTTACGCAGGTGATCATCCGTGTTGGACACCGCAATATTAAACACGATTCGACGCCATAACTGAGCTAAATCAGCTGCTGTTTGTGCACCACAATTGGAAATAAATTCAGCAATCTCTAAGTAGCTGGCACCTTGAGATTGTTCACCATCATACTTTTCGCTTTCAAAATAGCGAAGCTGTGTCATGGCCGATGAAAAATGCAGCCGCTTTTCACCGTCGCGGTCAAACCGTTTGGTTAAAAAGGTATGGTGCTGTGACGAAAATTGCTTGATCTCACTTGGAAACATGTGAACACCTGCCGCAAGAGCCAATTCATAACAGACCATCTCCCATGCGCCCACGTCATGGGTATCATTTAGATTGGGAAACTTGGCAATCCACAAGTGGCCTTGTTCATCTGTGACACAAGCCTTGGGCCTTGCACCACCTAATGATGAGCCTGGAGAAATCAGCATTTTCAACCAGCGGTAATACTCGTCACTGTCGATGTTATCGTCTTTTTCAATCTGCATTGCTGCGTGCTCTAGCTCTCGCAAAGAAGCCATTGGTGGCGCAGCAAACTCAGAGTTGTCGTCCAAAAAAGCATCCGAGCCTACTCGCTTAAATCGAATCCCCCCCATCCGATAAGAGTCATGTACGCCCAGCAGGTAATCCAATTCGTTTAATCGACTTGTTGCTCGAATGCCTTTGCGCGCCTCAATCGCCGCACGCCGCTGCATTAAAATACGCCCCCATCTATCAGGCGATGAATCAAGAAATGCGCGAAAGTTTTTATCGGCTTCATCGTTATAGAGTTCACCGGAGTGAAGCGTTAGGATTGGATCAATTTGCAAGCGATAGGCTGAGGTTAAAAATGCTTTATCGTAGGCAAAACTAAATACGCCACCTCGGCTTGAATCACTGTGAGCAAGCAGCCCAATTAGCAAAGGCGCTTCAATTGGCTGCCAGTCGGCATAGACTTCGACGATTTCACGGCTCATTTTGAACCTTCCAGCAATTTTATGTTTTGCAGCTTGATACCCACTTCATCATGAGCGGCCATTTCTGCAAAGTTGCTTTCCATGCCAAGAACAGCCATCACTTTTAAGTAAGTGCCTATGGCAACGCCCGGATCACCGGCGAAGACTTTATTCACGGTTTTATGATCAAAACCAGTACGTTCACACAGTAGCTTTTTTGTAAAACCACGTCGTTTCATCGCCAACAGCAAGTCTTCACCAAAATGCGTCAGGATTTTGCGCTGCTTTGGAAACAGTACATTGTGTAAGTCACGCTTAGCCATATCACCAACCAAAGGGACTATATTCCCACTATTTAACCGTTAATGGGAATATAGTCCAACTTTGAACCCCAAGCAACTCCAACAATTTACATATAGGACTATATTCCCACTTTACTCAATATAATTGGATTTATATCCCACCTTTAGGTTTAGCTTGCGCGTTGGCCAAGGCGATGAAATGGATCCCTGAATGCCAAAAGTTGCGGATTACACTTTTATGCGCATAAAAATGTATAATTACACACTTTTCTGCGCGTTAAAGTGTAGACTGAGTTATACTACAGGCAGTTAACAGTCTTAATTGGCGGGAAATGACAATGCAGCGCAACTTACTAAACGCCCTAATAGCATGGAAAAATCAACCGGTGCGCAAGCCATTATTGATCGATGGTGCAAGACAAACAGGTAAAACCTATCTGCTACAAGAGATATTTGGGAACACCTTTGCCAACATCCTTCGTATCGACTTCCTTGAAAACCCTGCCTACAAAGAAGCGTTCGATGGCTCTCTGTCACCTGACGAGCTAGTAATGAACATTGAGTTGTTAACCAACCAAGCGTTCAACCCAGAAACCGATCTGCTGATATTAGATGAAATTGGCGAATGTGAACGTGCCGTTACCTCACTAAAGTACTTTGCTGAAAAAGCACCGTCCTATTTTGTCGCTGCCAGCGGCTCGAATATTGGTTTGCTCAACACCTTCCCTGTGGGCAAGGTAGAACAATACAATTTACGACCACTGACCTTCCAAGAATTTATTTACGCATCCAACGAGCAAGCGCTGATCAAAGCGTTTGATAGTCAAGCAAGCACACCGGCAGTACACACCAAATTGATGGACAAACTCACTGACTACTTTTTTACTGGTGGTATGCCGGAAGCCGTTTCTGCTTGGTATCAGTATAAGGATTCAAGCATTCTAGAGCGTGTTGAAAAAGTCACAAAAATTCATGCCGATTTAGTGGAAGGTTATCGCCGCGATTTTGGTAAGTACGCGGGCAAGGTCGACGCCACACTGATTGAATCGGTATTTAATAGCATTCCAGCCCAGCTATCACTTGTCAGCGATGAGTCGGTTAAACGCTTTAAATTTAAGCATGTGCATGAGCGTAAATCTCGTTATAGCGATTTTGAAACCGCGATCCATTGGCTTAACTGCTGCCGCTTAGCTTTGCCAAACTACCCTATTGAAGGATTGCCGAAATCTCCGTTAGCGGCCTATAAAAAAGAAAATATGGTGAAACTGTTTCTGTTTGATGTGGGCCTGCTTAATCATATGCTCGGCAGCAGTTATAAAGAAATTAAGCAACAAAACTATGATCTCTCTGTTTATAACTACAGAGGCTATGTGGCTGAAAACTTTGTGCAACAAGAGCTCACTGCTATTGGCGTTGACCCAAGCTATTCATGGAATGACGCCCGCGCCGAAATCGAATTTATTTTGGCGACCGATGAAGGCGATATCGTCCCTGTGGAGGTCAAAAGTGGTAAACGTACAAGAGCAAAATCGTTGGCATCCTACGTTGAAAAATGTACTCCAAGTAAAACCTTTAAGTTAACGGGTACACAAGGCTCATACGCATTAGAGCAAACCAATATCGTGATGCCTTTGTATTTCACGCAGTATTTACCACAGAGATGGTAAAAGCGCGTTGCTTAGACCCCGAGGTCTACACAAAGTGACTTCATAGGTAACAATTTGTAGACCTTTGGTGGGCTTACAACCTTCCATTAACCCTCAATCAGTTTTTGCTAACGTCATTTGGCCAGTCTCTTGCCTCATCGTTTAAGCAAATCACTCAAGCGATTTAACAGCGCTTTCCGGCTATTATTCGCCACAACAAAGCGCTTAAAACGTTGTTCAAACACCGCTTCATCCGCTTTGAACTGATAGGCCTCAAACAGCTGATGCAGATAGCGTGATGCCGCATCGTAACCACTGGCGCAAGTTCGATCCGCTTGCTCTTGTGATTGCTGCCAGTAGTGCTCACGCCGATTGTAGATATCCGTCAACGCTTTTTCTTTTTCCGCTTTTTCGATAGCTAATTTTTTTGCGAGTGCTGCGGCTTGCTCTTGCTGTAATTGGCTTTGCGCTTGCTCAATAAAAGGAGAAATGACGGCGGAGGTTAACCAGTATTGATAGATCTCGTCTGTGTTGACAGGTTCTTTTCGCGTCAGCGCTAAGGCTTGGTGACGGGTTAGCTGGCCTTGCTCAAACAGCGCGCGTAATAGCGTGTCTTTCTCTGCTTGCGAGAGATTATGGATCCACGCATCAAGCGTAAGCTGAGTTTGTTTGGCTTGGTGACTGGGTTGTTCGCTCAGCACCATGGCGAGCGCCTTAACCAATGCTAAGGGAATATCATACAGCGCAGCAAACGCCTGCTCCTCTTCACTGAGGTGCTCAAAATCGAATTGAATTAACGGCACTCGCTCAACGTCATCATTAAAATCAAACATTTTGAGCCACATAAAGTACACAAGGCGCCAATCCCCTTGCATTAACCCGCTGCGTAACCCAGCTAAATGCTGGAAAAATTCGTCGGCATGCTCATCGTCAAAATATTCGTCATACTCCTCAAGGGAAAAAATCAGCAACTGCCACTCATCGTTTTCGTGAACATGAAGCCCATCACTTGAAAAGCCAAGTAACGCATCAGGAAGCGTTCCTGCTGGTAGCTTGATGTAGGCATCGATTGAGCCCCAATCGGCATAGTAAAAACCGATATCAAAGTATTTTAACATCAGCTCAAAAGGCTCTGCCTTTAAGTCACTGTAGGTGTAATACACCTGAAAGGCCGTAGCGCTGATCTCGGCACGGCTTGAAATGGCTCTGAGTGCTTGACGTGCTTTAGCATCTAAATACCCATCCAGACACTCAAATTTATAGTATTGATATTCGCTCACGATGACCTTGCTATGTATTTATTGTGAATTGAAAAGTTTGTTTCAATAAAGGCAGTACCTGTACCGTCCTACCAACTGATTCCGTGTTTAAAAAACTTCTTGGATCAAGGGTCACAAATCCCCAAAACTGTAAAAATCGCTCAATAAACCGTGATTCGATGAGTATGCTTAAGTTTCTTTCCGGCGAGAAGTAATCATCTGCTGGGAAACCCTGTAGTAAATCTGGGAAAGCCACTTTCACCTCTTCAACCAGCAGATCTACACTACTGTGGCTTTGAATACGCCACAGCATAAACAGCCAAAAGGTTCGCAAGTCGGCATCAAACTCAAAACCGTCCAAATAGCCCCAGTTATATTTGCTGATGGCGGCTCCTAACATAGGTTTAAAAAATGCTTGTATACCTGCCACCTGATACTGCTTTTGCGCTGATTTTTTCACATGGTAGCGGCCGCTACGTCGATAAATAATACCGCTAATTTCGGCAAGCACTCGGGTGTAGTGCAAAGCATTAAACTTGTCTTCGTTGCTGCCCGCAAACTCGCTGATACTAATGTTACGTTCGAATTGAGCAACGGCAAATTCGGGCAATAACTCACTGGCCTGTTTGACTAATTTAGTCGGTAAGTTGCCTTTAGTTGTGGCTTTGAAGGAGCCTTCTTGCGCCATGGCATCATCAAGAATGAGCGCTAGATAACGCATCACAGGGCTGGCAGAAAGAGAGTCGGGAGTGCTGATTGTCACCCACTGTAATTGATCAAAAGGCGCATAAAGCCAATTGGCCATTTGCGTTGGCGTCACGCCACAAAAATCGGGATTAGGCTGATTATTGCGATCTTGCACTTTGTGTTGCAATGCGGCATTGAGTTCATCAAGGCTCAAATTTGGGTTCATTGCCAGCATGGTTTCAACATCATCGAAAACTTGGGCATGTTGCTTGGAAACGCTGCTCATACAACAACGTTTAAATTTTTTACCACTGCCACAATGGCAAGGATCGTTTCGGCCGAGCTTCATTACTACCCCTTCTTTTTGTTATTGAAAAAGCGCTGCATTTTCCTGTCGGCGCAGCTCCAGTGTTTTAGTAATCGCAGACACTGTTGTTTTACTGATCCCTTGCTGCTGTGCAAGATAACTAAATTGGCTGACGGCTTCTGCAACTTCTTCAATGACTTGCTTTGCCTCATGCCAATTCGCAAAGCCTGCACTGGTCGCTAGTTTTTGCATCACCTTAAGCGGTGGCGCTTTACCATAACCTCCGAACGCAGTGGCGTGTTCGTTAAATGGATGTGGGCTGAAAGTAACATCGTAAAAAGGGGCAGGATCCCATTGACCGTCATCCGCTTGCAAGAACGCCCAGTTTTTACTGTGGTCGTCTTGATTAGACGACAGCAGGTTAAAAATGGCACGGCGAAATTGCAGCTGCCCAGCGGCTGGCGATTTACACAACTGACGGCTGGCTTTAATTAAATCAATGTAATCTAAACTTGGCGTTCGAAAGTCTGCATCCAGTAGCCCGCAAGCGCTGTGCATATGCAATCGACCTGAACTGCGATTGCCGCTTAAATTGGTCTGCTCCGTGACATAATCAAAACGCTTAAGCGCCAACCAGGCAGACGCACCGCTTGTAGGTGGTGCTTCAATGAGTTGCCATAGCGGTGGTTGACACTTAGCAAGTTCTGCCATTTGTAAATAAACTGCCTCGCACAAACCTTCTTCATGCCCGAGCGCGAGATTTTTAGAAGTAAATTTAATCAGCCAGGCCTCATCTCCAGGCAGAGCAAAGGTTCGACAATGCTGAGTTTCTCCAGCAGGCATATAAATCTGCGCCTTTGGTCTTGCCCCACCCGAACTACCTCCGGCGACTAATGCGGCCAACACCTGTTGCGTATGCCCATCTAACTCATCGTGATTATCATCCATATAATCTGACATCGAAGAATCGAACAGCGTTTGTGCTTCTAAGCCTAACGTCGCTAAATCAATATCCGCGTGCGTGGTGGCTGAAAACTCAGACACCGGAGAAAAAGACAATGCTCCCATGCCTTTATCACCGACAAAGGCCAGTCTATCCATCGCCGTTAATTGATTAGGTAGGATACCCTTTTGCCGGAAAATACGATCTTGTAACAACATGCCCCAGCCATCGGGCAAACAATCTCCAAATACGCCATGTACACCTTGGTGCGGCGCTTTAGGTGCGGCTTGAACTAGCGTATTCGCTTGCAAGGTAAACGGTGATAAATTGCCAAACTGCTGCAAATAGTCGTCAGTATACTGAAAAAAAACGCCTTCCCGATTCTGCGCCAAGACTCCAACTGATATCTGCTCACCTGAGCTTAGCGTACGAGTAACATTAAGCTTCTGAATCGGTTTAAAACTCATCTTTTAGCACCTCATCAATACTCGTGGGTATAGCAGCGCGTTCTTTGCTAAGTTGCGTGAGCTGATAAAGCCTATCTAGCGAATCAAGTGTCTGCCATAGCAACAGCAATTGACGAAATGAAATTTGCCCGGTCAGCTCAAATTTCTTAATGGTGGCCGCAGGTACGCAGCTTCGCTCAGCAAGCGCCGCTCGTGACAGCTTTGCCTGCTTTCGTAACTCACGTAAATAAGCCGCATAGGCGTGGCTTACATCGGTATCATCAAGTAAGGTAAATTTCATCCGCAAAGGCCAAATGGATACAGTCATATCCATTATAGCGAAATAAAACAGAAAGTGGATATTATTGTATCCATTATTAAATAAAGTGTTGAAAAAATTACTCGATAAAGCCCTTCAAAACTGCTATGTTTTAGCTCTAACAGCAGCATAAAAACGACACTGTTTTTCCATTGCTAACCACTAAGATTTAGTAAAAGCCATAGGCAAGTGGTGGGCAGTTTGGTGGGCAAACAGGCATTTTTGAACGGTTTCTTTTCGATAAATCATTGATTTTGTTATGGTCTAACCCGCTACTCAATGAGCAAATTCAAAACATCGAATAACATCCTTTCACTACGTGAGTAATTAAGAAAATAAGCCAAGAAGCCTTGTTTTTAATGGGCTTCAGGCTGTTTTCATAACACCTACCTGAAAAGCTGAATCAACATTTTACTACCATTTTTGCAAAAAAGTGGCACAAAAGTGGTGATTACTAGCTACATCCAAAGCCATTCATTTTTTATTTAATTAGGAAAAGTGAATGAAGCAAATATCAGAATCTGAAATTAAACGATTAGTTAAACTAGGTGATAAGTCATTTATCAGAGTTTTTGACTGTCTATATTTAAGAATATCCTCTACAAATCGGGCAACTTGGAATTTCCGATTCCAATCTCGAGGAAAGCGAATGCAGATGAAAATAGGAGTTTATGGCGAAAGAAATAGCAAAACTTTAATGGACGTCAGTAATGCCATTAAAACTGCAATAGATTTAAAAAATAAAAGCTTAAATGGAGATAACCCTAAGCTAGATTTAAGAAGAAAAAAATTCTATGAAATTGAAACTGTGGAGGATCTAGCAACTCTTTATTTACTCAATAAAAAGGACAAAATTAGAACTGTTCATATATTGGAGAGGCTTTACTTTAAAGAAGTTCACCCGTTTATTGGTCATATGCTTCTAAAAAAAATACACCCTTTTGACATATATGAAGTCATTCAACAAGTTTTAAAGTCAGGGCGAAAATCTATCGCCAATAAGACTCTTCATTTGTGCAAAAATATTTTTAAACTTGGTGTCAAAAACCAAATAATTGAAATGAATCCAGCAGCTAATTACTCAACCAAGGAGGATGCCGGAGGAAACTCAAGACCTAGAGATGTTGTTTTATCTCTTGAAGAGATAGAAATTATGTTCGATGTTTTTCGTGAGTATCCTAAAAAAGTCCCTGAATCAACATACATTGGATTTACTATTTTACTCGTACTTGGGTTAAGAAAAATGGAGCTTTTCTCTGCAAAGTGGGTTGATGTCGATTTGAAGCGTCAGTACTTTCATCTTTATGAAGATAATACGAAGTCTAATAAGTCGTTAGCTGTCCCAATACCTGATCGATTGATACCACAATTTAAGAGGCTAAAAGTATTGGCAAAAAACTCTGAATTCCTTTTTCCAGCTAGAAAACAAAGTAAAAGAGGTTATATATCAGATGATACTGTAAATCACACTTTGGCGGACCTATTTGGTAAAGTGATTAGCAAGAGGAAACCTAGCCCAAATGTTTTAGGAATAGCTGGAGTTACTGATTTTGTAGTTCATGATCTTAGAAGAACTTGCCGAACTCTTATGGCTCAAATAGGAATACGGGAAGAAGTAGCAGAAAAGTGCCTTAACCATAGTTTTGGTAATCTAGTCAAAACATACAATAGGTATGAGTATAAAGAAGAACGAAAGGAAGCACATGAAGCACTTGCTAATTTGATATTGCCATTAACAATAACTAAATAACACCTCTATTGTACGATGCTTGCGTCCTAAGGACGCAAGCATCGTACAAATGGAGTGAGTTGTCAAGTTGATTTTATTGGCCATAAAGGGGGAAATTAAGTATCAAAATTTGACTTACGCACACTGTTGATGTATAAGTCCTAAGGACTTATACATCAACAGCTAATGGTTTTTTAAAAGTAATTAGCTGTTGGATGCCCTTCGATATAAGTTAATAAATAACACCTCTTCAAAGAACACATTTCTTCATATATTTCTACAACTAAATTTTAAATCAACATCGCCTACTATACTAACGTCCTTAGGACGTTAGT
Organism: Pseudoalteromonas sp. BSi20311; assembly: GCF_000239875.1. Classification (NCBI taxonomy): domain Bacteria; kingdom Pseudomonadati; phylum Pseudomonadota; class Gammaproteobacteria; order Alteromonadales; family Pseudoalteromonadaceae; genus Pseudoalteromonas; species Pseudoalteromonas sp. BSi20311. The sequence goes on from NZ_BADU01000053.1 coordinate 9,762, forward strand.
ATAGTAGGCTTAGTGTGTTTTGTCAAAAAAATAAAAAATATAGATACAACAGTTCATTAAGCAGTAGTTAATTTATAACTTTCTAACAAAAGAACTTGACATACAAGATAAACAACTGTATAAGTCCTAAGGACTTATACAGTTGTTATACAGGGTGATTATGGAAACGATTCCTTTAAAAGAAGCATTAAGACTTTCTATTATTAATATTCACAATAAACCAGTCATTACAGAGTTTGAAATCACAAAGTATTTGTATCGACTTTATAAAGAAAAAGAATATAACGGCATTAAAATAGGAAAGATCTCTAAGAACGAACCTGATTCTTTTGTAATCCGAAACAATCTTACAGATCTCATATCTTTAGGTGTTATTCAGCAAATTCAGTCCCTTCCTGTATATAGCTTAACAAGCCATTCGTCCCCCTCTGCTCAACAAGTTGCTTGTTCAGCTAACCCATTCAGTTATGTTGCCTATTTAAGTGCAATGGAGGCTCATGGTTTAACAGATAGGATTCCTAAATCACTAGAGATGATAACCTGCTCAGCCAATAAATTTAAAGAACTAGCAAATGAGCAAGTAAGTATTGAGTTTCCTAATGCGCTAGAAAAAGACCCTATTACCCCTAAAAGAATTATTAGTTTGCCAAATATTGATGGAAAACGAATTGAGTTTCATCAAAAGAAAAACTTTAAACTACCTAAAGAAAAGCAGAATTCGAACGGTGTGAAAATGCCTTCAATAGGAGACACTTTTTTAAGTATGTTACAAGAGCCAGAGCTATGTGGTGGCTTTAACCATGTTTTAGAAGTATTTGATGAGTACGCTGAAGAGTATTTGCCATTAATAACTAGAGCTATAACCAAAAATGGAACCTCTATGGATAAAGCTAGAGGAGGATATATTTTGGAGGAACTTTTAGGGCTTTCGCATAAATCTATAGAAGAATGGAAAAAGAGCGTAAAAAGAGGTGGATCGAGAAAGTTAATTGCATCTAAACCCTACATTAACGTATTTTCTGAAACATGGTGTATATCTTTAAATAATAAATAAGGAAGTAAATTGAATGGAATATGATGTAGATCTTTGGGTAGCCGATGCGCCTCAGGACCGAAAGGAATTTAGACAAGCTGTTCATACAATATTGCATGCAATTTCTGAAAGCGAATACCTCAAGCCAAAAATGATAATTAAAGGCGGTATGTTAATAGGTATTAGGTATAAAAGCGATCGATTTACTGAAGACATTGATTTTTCTACTTCTGAAAAGTATCAAGATATCAATACTGAAGAGTTCCAAAAAGAGCTAGAAGATGCTTTGCTAGTTGCATATGACGAACTTCAATATGGAGTTAGATGTTCAGTACAATCTTTAAAAGTTCAACCGAAAAATCAAGCTGAAGAAGCAACCTTTCCTTCACTTAAACTTAAGATCGGATATGCCAGTGACTCCAATGCTGCTGCAATGAAACGGTTAGAAGCTGGTCATAGTGCTAATACTGTAAAAATAGATTATAGCTTTAATGAAATAACCCATAAAGTTGATGACCTAGTTATAGATGATGGTTCAGTTCAAGCTTATGGCTTTGAAGATCTTATAGCTGAGAAGTATCGCTCAATGCATCAACAAGTTGTTAGGAAAAGGAGTCGTCGACAAGATGTTTATGACTTACATTATTTACTTAACAATTCTTCTACCCCTACCGAAGAAGAGAAATTAAACATACTTATTTTTCTGTTTGAAAAATCTGTAGAGAGGCTTCCTGATGGTTTCATCAACCAAACTTCACTGAATAATGCAGAAATAAAGACCCGCTCCCAACACGATTACCATTTATTGGCTAAAGAAATAGAAGGTGAGTTACCTGACTTTGAAGAAGCTTTTGCTCAAGTGAATGCATTTTACGAGTCTTTGCCATGGGATCAGTATGTTAGTCAATAGCTTAAATTTCTCAGCCACGGGTGCTAGAAATAACCAACTTGATCGAATTGGATATTTTAAAGGGGAAAATTGGTCTGTAGCGTATATATTAGATGGGCTAGTCGAATTAACTCCTCATTTTGTAGATTGTGTTGATAGTAATTTAAAAGAAGCATTTGGCGCGTTAGGACAGTCGATATCTATTAAAATATTACGGGATTTAGCTATAGAGGCAATCAGTAACAATATTGTTAATGAAGGAAAAGCTAGTATTGCTTTGGTCATTTCTGTTGACGACCAAGTTTTAATACTTACCGCTGGAGATACACGGGTGTATTTTTTGAAGGAGCGAACTCGAACCATCGATCATTCAAGAACACAGGAGTTGATTTCAGCAGGAAAGCTCAATGCTGCACTTTTAAACAAAAATGCCTTTAGAAAATATCTCACCAAACGCATATATAAAGACATGGATGAAATTGAGCTAGAAGAGTTAATCCACAACGAAGTATCAGAAGGTAGCATGTATGTAATATGCTCTGATGGCTTTTGGAGTGGCTTTGACAATGACGAGGAAATCTATGATTTCAACGTTACAACTTTAGATTCCTATTTAGACTCTTTATCTGATGAAAACCTATCTGATAACACAAGTGTAATACTATTGGAAAAGGGATAAATATCTAGAGTTCTATACAAATGATTGGCTTTATTATTTTTTAATTATTCTAGCCAATCTTTGTTAATTAATGGTTCCGAAACTA
>NZ_BADU01000052.1:0-1959 GCF_000239875.1 Pseudoalteromonas sp. BSi20311
AGATGAAAAACAACTATGGGTTGAAGCAAAAGTTTCTCCAAATAAAAAGCTGAATTTATCAATTGATTCTCCTGCGGTACTTAAATTAGAAGGCCAGAGTTACAATGCCAAAGTTATCCAAGAAGCCCATACAATTGACCCTATTACTCGTACTCGAATTATTAGGTTAGGAGTAGATAATTCGGATGATAATCTTCATTCAGGCATGTTTGTAAAAGTTTACTTTCAGTTTGCCACAAAGCAGAAAGTGATGGCTGTGCCAGAAGAAGCATTGATCCGCAGCGCAGATGGTGATTGGACCGTATTTGTCGAAGACCACCCTGGAGAATTTAAAGCTGTAGAAATAGAACTAGGCCGAGCCTTAGGTGGTTTTAGAGAAATCATTGGCCTTGATAGTGGAACGCGAATTGTAACTAAAGGCGCATTTTTTGTTGCGTCTGAAATCGCTAAAGGCGGATTTGATCCGCACAACCACTAGGGAGCAAGACTATGTTTAATAAAATAATAGATTGGTCTGTTAATAATAGACTCCTGATTTTGATTGCGCTGTTTGCCACTATGGTTGGTGCAGTTATGGTGATCCCAAAATTAAATTTGGATGCCTTTCCTGATGTTACTAATGTTCAAGTTGCTGTAAATACTGAAGCGCCAGGACTGGCTGCTGAAGAAGTTGAACAACTCATTACGTACCCCATTGAAGCGGTAATGTATGCCCTACCTGATGTAGAACAAGTGCGCTCAATTTCTAAAACAGGCTTGTCTGGCGTTACGGTTGTTTTCAAAGAAGGCACCGACATTTACTTTGCAAGACAACTCGTATTTGAGCGTCTTCAAGCCGCAAAAGAACTGATTCCAGAAGGTGTCGGCACACCCGAAATGGGACCAAACACCTCTGGGCTGGGCCAAGTATTTCAGTATCTTCTTATTTCAGATAAAGGTGCAGGTTATGATGCTATGGCGCTTCGAAGCCTTAACGATTGGATTGTTAAGTTACTCGTTATGCCTGTCGATGGAGTCACTGATGTATTATCTTTTGGTGGTAATGTTAGGCAATACCAAGTCAATGTCGATCCATCTAAGCTCTTAGCATATGAACTAACGCAAGAAGACGTTGTTGGTGCCCTAGATAACAACAATGCGAATGTTGGCGGATGGTACATGAACCGTGGGCAAGAGCAGCTTGTTATTAGAGGTGCAGGCTGGTTTGAGAGTGGTGAGGCTGGCATCAGTAATATCAAACAAGTTCCCGTTAAAACAGTAGATGGTACGGTTGTTACGGTTTCAGATATTGCTAAAGTTGAAATGGGCAGTGAAATTCGTCAAGGTGCTGTCACAATGACGCGCAAAACCGAAGACGGTAAAGTCGAAAATTTAGGCGAAGTTGTCTCTGGCATTGTCTTAAAACGCATGGGTTCAAATACTAAAGCCACCATTGATGGTATCAATGCAAGAATTCCATTAATTAATCAAGCATTGCCAAAAGGTGTTCGCTTTGAGCCTTTTTATGATCAGGCTGATTTGATTGAAAAAGCCGTTGATACAGTAGTTGATGCACTATTACTAGCATTTATTTTCATCTGTATTGTATTAGCACTATTTTTAATGAATTTACGTGCAACCTTCTTGGTATTAATATCTATTCCAATTTCAATTGGTATCGCGTTAATGATCATGGCTTGGTGGGGCATTTCTGCAAACCTTATGTCATTGGGTGGCATTGCCGTAGCCATTGGTATGCTAGTTGATGGTTCAGTCGTGATGGTTGAAAACATGTTTAAGCATTTAAATAGACCAGACTCTACCCATTTAAAAACTGTAAAAGAAAGAGTGCCTAGTGCTGATACTGACCCACATGATGTTGAACACGATGATCACGGCATAAAATTGCGCCTTAAGCAGGCTGGTAAAGAAGTTGCTCGTCCCGTATTTTTTGCTGCGTCTATTATATTAGTAGTTTTC
>NZ_BADU01000051.1:0-21219 GCF_000239875.1 Pseudoalteromonas sp. BSi20311
CAATTCTTTTCTTAAGTAAAACCTAAGTAAGTCATTGCTGTTGGTCACTCAGTTTAAATTGAGACTCTAAATTTGTTTGCCTCACCACCTAAGTAGCTTGGCTGTTAGAACTCAATCTGTACGAGTGCCCACACAGATGATTGCTTTATATTGTTAAAGAACGTTGCGATTAAAGCGTTAAACTTTATCTCGCTAGGGCTGCGCATATTACGCTTTCCTATTTTTTTGTCAACACTTAATTTTGTTAAACTTTAAAGTTTTCAAAACTAAGTTTTACTCGACTCACTGAGTAGCTCGTGCCTCGCTATGCGTTGGCGTTCCCCGTCTCAGTGGGGTCGCATTATAGGGCTAATCGATTTTAACGCAAGCGTTTTTAAACGCTTTTTTGCATTTAATTTTTACCCCAAAGATACCCCACCTAGGCACACAAGATACTCACAAAACCCTGTGGATAACCTTGCTTTTACCCGGCTACCCTAACGCAGAAACAAAAAAGCACCTTAACATAGGTGCTTTTTATAGAGAGTTTATCTTAATCGTTAATACAAAATGCTATAGAGCTTGCGACGATATTTAGCAGCTAGCGCATCGCCATCTGGTAAAGACGCAATAACAGCCAAGAAGTTTGGCTTAGCATCATCAAAATTCAGATCTTTTTTAAGAATAGTGAAGAGTGTTTCTAATGCTTCTTCTTTCCTTCCTGCTTCATTGAGTAGGTTACTTAGCTCCATTTGTAATTCAAGCTCATTGGGATGCTTGGCTACTCTTTCTTGCAATGCTTTTATTTCAGGTGAATCGGTTGCCTCTAGCGCAGCCTCACATTTAGCTTTAATGTTATTAAAGTATGCATCTTGATCTTGTGCTTCTATTGTTTCTATTAATGCTGAGGCTTCATCGAGTTTGTGAATCTGTATACATATATCTGCAAGCACTAATTTAATTCTCGCATTACTACTATCTAATTCATACGCTTGCTTAGCATAATTAAACGCGGCATTTAAATCACTATTAACCAGTGTTTGCTTGGCTTGCTCTAATAATAGGTCTTGTTGCGCAGGTAAGTGTTTAGATAGGGCATCACGTACTTGGCTTTCTGTTTGTGCACCCGCTAATACATCAACTGGAGCTGAGTCTTTTAATAACACTAAAGTAGGCAAGGTTTGTAAACCGACTTGCTGGGCAAGTTGAGAGGCAAGTGCTTGCTCTGCATCACAATCTAAGTTTGCAACAACTATATAGTTATTATATTCGGCGGCTAGCTTATCTAAAATAGCTGCTTGGCTAATACATTCTGGGCTTTGTGGCGAAAAAAAGTTAAGTAGTACTAACTTTTGTTGTGATGTTTCACCTAATACTTGCTGAAGGTTTTGTGCGTTAAGACTAACTATATTGTTCATTGAGTTATTGCCATGTTCATCTATTTAGGTTTTTATATGGTGATGAAGATAATAATTACAAGCCATATATTTAAATCATTTAAATACATTATAAGGTAGCGAGGGAAATATGAAATTAGTATATGCGAGTGCACTGTGTTTATTAGTTAGCCCATTATTAAGTGCGCAAACACTCAAGTTGGATCTTAATAAAAGTATGCCAGCAATAGAAAAGCTTTATCTAGATTTACACCAGTCACCTGAACTGTCTTATCATGAGCAACAAACAGGTAAAAAAATAGCTTCGCAGCTTCAAAAGCTTGGGTTTGATGTAACCAATAGCGTTGGCGGTTATGGCGTCGTAGGTATATATAGAAATGGTCAAGGCCCTACCGTTATGATTCGAACTGATACTGATGCTTTACCGATAACAGAACAAACTGGAAAAGCATACGCATCAACTGTTACCACAATAAATAAACAAGGTAGCAAAGTCGGTGTTATGCATGGTTGTGGTCATGATATTCATATGAGTTCATTTATAGGCACCGCGCAACAACTAATTAAAAATAAACAGTCGTGGCAAGGTACTTTAATGATGGTTGCGCAACCGGCTGAAGAAGTTGGGGGTGGTGCAAAAGCAATGCTTAGTGAGGGGTTATTTAGCAAATACGCAAAACCCGATCATATTATTGCTTTGCATGTTAGTGCTAGTGTACCTGCAGGAAAAGTTGCTCTGAAAAATGAGTACACTATGGCAAGCGTCGACTCAGTTGATATTTCAATAAAAGGCAAAGGAGGCCATGGAGCCTATCCTCATACGACTGTTGATCCTGTTATTATTGCTGCTCGCACCATTTTAGCATTACAAACAATTACGAGTCGGGAGTTATCTCCTCTTGAACCATCAGTGATCACTGTTGGATCTATCCATGGCGGCTCAAAACACAATGTAATTTCTGATGAAGTAAAGCTACAACTTACTCTGCGTAGCTATAACCCGGAAGTTAGAAATGCGCAAATTGCTGCGATTAAACGTATTACTGCAGGTATTGCACACAGTGCTGGCTTAGAAGAAGCGCTCTACCCAGAAGTGTATGTTCATGAAAGTGAATCGATTCCATCTACTTACAATAATCCGGAGCAAACAAATATAGTTAGGAGTGCCATTGCTGATGCAATTGGTGTAAAAAATGTACTTGCAACTAAAGCTGTTATGGCTGGTGAAGACTTTGGACTATATGGTAGAACAGATGAAAACATCCCCATTACTTTATTTTGGTTAGGCGGAGTTAACCAACAGCAATATACAAATGCGATGAAAAATAACGAAACACTCCCTTCATTACATTCAAGTAAATTTGCTCCCGATTATAAAGTAGCGCTTCCAACTGGAATAACTGCAATGAGCAATGCCGCTGCGGCATTATTCAATCAATAATCTTCAAGGTTATTTTCAAGCCCTGAGTTTAATTTACCGCAGGGCTTTTTTTGTAACTCGACTTTTTATACGGCGCTTTCTTTGTACGTTTAGCAAAACGCTTCTTAGGCGATGTTTTTGGCAAATGTGCAAATACATTACTATCGCAGTTAGTTGCTTGGCTTACAAAATTAGTTAAATCAGCTAGCAAAGGCTGTATAAATTGCTGATAACTCATTGCTTGCTGAGCGATATCTCCTAAACTCGACTCCCATTTTGCAGTTAAATCGGGGCTTGATAACCCCTCAGGTAATACACTAATTAGTGCCAGACCTGTTTCAGTTGCTTTAATTGCTTTTCCTTCACGTTTTAAAAAGCGACGTTTAAATAATAGTTCAATGATACCTGCGCGAGTGGCTTCAGTACCAAGGCCATCTGTTTCTTTTAATATTTTTTTGATTTGCGAGTCTTTTACATAACGGCTAATTCCCGTCATAGCAGCAAGTAAGGTTGCATCGGTAAAATGAGCAGGAGGAGTTGTATGCTTTTGCACCACCTCACCTTTAGTACAGGTAAGTACCATGCCTTTTTCCAAATAAGGCAATGTTGCTTCTTCTTTAAGTTCTGACTTACCCATAAGCAATTTAAAACCCAAGCTTACATCTTGTTTTGCATTAGCTTTGAATAAACCACTCGCTATAGTTACCTCTACCTTGGTTTCGTTGTAAATGTAATCGGGATAAAACTGAATTAAATAGTGTCGACTTATTAACTGATAAATTTTTTCTTCATCATTGGCTAAACTCACAGTTTTTAACTGTTTAGCTGTTGGTACAATCGCGTGGTGAGCTGCTACTTTTGAATCGTTAAAACATTTACTTCGTTTTTTTGCATCTGCTCCATTAACAAATTCTGCTTTTTGGCCTCCATTTACTGCAATCGCTTTTAGTATCGCAGCTGCATCTTGGTGATGATCTTTTGGTAGATAACGATTATCTGAGCGTGGGTAAGTAATTAACTTATGACGTTCATATAAAACCTGGCAAATATCGAGCACTTTTTGCGCTGGCAATCCGAACGCTTTAGCGGCATCTATTTGTAAAGCAGACAAATTATAGGGAAGCGGCGCGGTTTGTTTTTTTTGCTTTTGCTCAAGAGCAGTTACGCTTGCTGGTTGATTAGCGATACGTGAAGTTACATTTTCAGCTAAAGCTTTGTTAAGCACTCTGCCCTCTTCATCTTGATAAGGTTCACACGCTTTACTTGGTATCCACTTAGCAGTAAATGATTGCTCCTTAGGTGTATCAAGGTGAGCAAGTACTTCATAAAATGGTTTTGATACAAAATTTGCTATCTCGTTATCGCGATTAACTACTAGGCCCAAAATGGGTGTTTGCACTCGCCCAACCGACAATACATTACCAAATCCCGCTTTTTGCCCCGCTAATGTGTATGCACGCGTCAAGTTCATGCCAAACAACCAATCAGCACGAGACCGCGCCAGAGCAGAAACGCTCAAAGGAATAAAGTCACGGTTAGCACGCATACTATTTAGTGACTTTTTAACTGCCGTTAAGTTTAAGTCACTGATCAATAAACGCTGAATATTCTGTTTTTTTGCTTGGCTGATTTTTGCTTGCTCTATAACTTCATCAACCAGTAACTGGCCTTCACGATCAGGATCGCCAGCATGTACAAGTGTTGTTGCTTGTTTAATTAGCTTTTTTAAAATAGTAAGTTGTTTACGAGTTTTAGGCTTTGCTTTAAGTTGCCAATGTTCTGGCACAATAGGTAAATGTTCAAACTGCCACTTTTTAAAACGTTCGTCATAGTCATCAGGTTCTGCTTGCTCGAGCAAATGGCCTATGCACCAAGACACATAATCACCATTCGCCACTTCAATATAACCATCGTGTTTTTTATGAGGTTTTGGAAGCGCATCTGCAATAGCGCGTCCTAATGAAGGTTTTTCAGCAATATAAAGTTTCATAACCACACCCTAACACTGTTCATATAAACAGTAGTTTAGCATATCAGTTTAAAACTGGGGATATTTTTATAGTTTCTAACTTAAAGCTTTATTTCGCTTATTAACAAAAAGATATAAAAGAGGCAGGTAGCAGACAACAACAGTGGCAATATTTATTAAAGGCATAAATGTTTGATACATCACAGTGCTATAAGATAAATCCCAAAGGTGTCGGTCAACTAAGCGAAATAATTGAAGAATGGGTGCACCAATAACAATAAGCTGCCCAAGTAAACATTGCCACAAATGCACTTTATCTTTAAGACCCCAATAAGCAATAAGTGCCATCCAAGTAATATCTGTTAATGCCCATACAAGGTAACGGTATATATAAATACCATCATCAAACGCCATTAAACTTGAGTAGGTCACAGTGCCAAATAAGAAAAAGCGGCAGTAATAACAACGAACCTAAGAGCTAAATAATCTTTGAGGATAAAGAATATAAAAATAGCCGGACTCAAAATAAGAACCCAGCTTTTGCTTAATATACTTACAAAATACAAAAACCATTCAGGCAAACTAAATAACCTTACTTAACTTTTGTATCTTCATCAGTTCCATCGCCGTTACCAGGCATACTACAATACTTAGTTAACATATTCGCCCCATTACATTTGTTAAGAATGTTGCATTCCATGCTAAAAAAGGTACATAGCCAAGTCATTCTATCTTACATCAATTGGCGCTGACTCTTTTGCCTTGCCTTGTAAAATTGATATTTCTACACGGCGGTTACGTCTTCGATCTTCGCGGGAATCGTTCGGCACTAAGGGCCTAGTTTCTGCACGTCCTACCACCATCATTCTGGTTTTATCAAAACCTGGAACTTTTTGTAATTCACTCGCTACCGCAACTGCGCGTTTAGATGATAAATCCCAGTTATTAATGTAAAGCTCGTTGGAAACCTGAAAATCATCCGTATGACCAGACACCGTAATTTCACCGGGTACATCTTTAAGTAATCGGCCAATATCTTGAATGATAGGTTTAAATTGTGGTTGTAAAAATGCACTCCCCGATGGAAACGAGCCATTTTCTCTAATACGAATTATGATTTGCTGCCCTAAAGATTCAAGCTCAATAGCCCCATCAATAATTTGCTTTTCAAGCTGTTGTGCAATTTTTTTAACTAAGTCATTTATTTGTTCTTGATCGGCAGCAGAAACTGCAGGCGCTGAAGCAACTTCCTCAGAGGTACTACTTGATTCACCACCTCGCTTTTCACCACGTTGCTCTTGACGTCCACCTGCGGAGCTTTCATCTCCCGCCTGAAACTCAAGCATTTGTTGGGTCATTTCAACCGTTTGTTGCTGAATGGTTTCTATAGGAGTTGGCTCAGGTTTACCCGGCGTAAACTCCATAGCAATAACAGATGTCCCTTTTGGAATGTCTTTTACTTCTATTTTATTTTGTACACCAAAAGCAAACTTCATAGAGCCTGCAATTTGCTTAAATTTAAGCACATCCATTTCAGAAAACGCGAGTAAGAGTACAAAGAAGCACATTAATAGCGACATTAAATCGGCAAATGTCCCCATCCATGCAGGTAACCCTGGGGGTGGGCATTTACACTCTTCATCAGACATAATTATTCCTCAGTGTTTACTGCGCGTTTTGACTCAGCCAAATAATTTTTCAAGATCCCTTCGATTACTTTAGGGTTTTGGCCATCTTGAATACCTAATACCGCATCCAAAATAAGTCGCTGGTTCATTGCTTCTTCGTCTTTACGCAATTCAAGTTTTACCTGAATAGGAATAGCGACAACATTCGCCAAAAATGCCCCATATAACGTTGTTAATAAGGCGACCGCCATGGCTGGACCGATTGCTTTTGGGTCATCCATATTTGATAACATAGCCACCAAACCGATTAATGTACCGATCATCCCCATTGCAGGAGCAATATCACCTAACGATTTGAATAAGCTTGCACCCATTTCATGACGAGTTGTTGTGAGGGAAATATCTTTTTGTAATGTTGCACGCACTACATCTGCATCATGTCCATCTACAAGCATATCAACGCCTTTGCGCATAAATGGATTTGGAATTTCAGCCTCTTCTAATGCTAAAAAACCACCTTTACGGGCAGAGTCAGCAAGTTCGACAGCTTTCTCTATTAACGCTTCAGGGGGTTCAATTTTAAACATAAACGCTTTTGCACAAACCTTACCAATGCCAAAAAATTGCGACATAGTAAAGTTAGATAAAACGATAAAAAGGGAACCACCAAACACAATAACCACTGAAGGGGTATTGTAAAACATAGCGACTTCACCGCTACTACTCATAAACATGGACATGACAATTAAGCCAATTGCGCCAAGGATCCCAATAATGGTTGCTAAATCCACATTCCCTCCAAAGGTTTTATATTTTTTCTTCGCAAGCGTTGTTATTAATTGTTTATCGGCAAGATACTGAAATACTTAAGTGATTTTTATGATAACCGAAAAAGTTAAGCGCTCATCTATTTTAGATCAACTATCGCAATCTATCTAACACTCAATTTTAAACATGTTAAAAAATAACTAAGAAGCGCAATAAAACCCAATTAACAGCATTTATCTATCAAAAAACCATATCATTCTTTGACCTAGTTTAGCATTCCCCCTAAAATTGGCGTCTAAATTTATTATGTAAGTTGAAAATAAAGATGGCGACTAAAAAACCTGAAAATTTAAGTTTCGAACAAGCACTAGAAGAGTTAACAACAATTGTCAGTGAAATGGAACAAGGTGATTTATCGCTTGAACAGTCTTTAAAGCAATTTGAGCGCGGTATTGCATTAGCCAGTGCGTCTTCTGGCAAACTTCAACAAGCCGAACAAAAGGTGTCGATATTAATGGGTAATGACGAAAAAGCACCGCTTACTCAATTTGATAACGATATGGAATAATTGTGAGCATAAAAGAACAAATAAAGCTCGCTCAAGATGACGTAGCTAATACGCTCAATCTTTATTTCGAACAACCTCTTGAAAGCGACAACACTATAAAAGAAGCCACACATTATAGTCTAATGAATGGCGGGAAGAGATTACGCCCTTTTTTGGTTTATACCACAGGCAAAATGCTCGGTGCTGAAAAACGTGATTTAGATGTGCTAGCAGCAGCGATAGAATGCATTCATAGTTATTCATTAGTGCATGACGATTTACCCGCTATGGATGACGATGATTTACGTCGTGGCCGTCCTACATGTCATATTGTCTATGGTGAAGCACAAGCTATTTTAGCAGGTGACGCACTGCAAACCTTAGCGTTTGAGCTTATTGCTAAGCACACATTTAAATGCTCAACAGAAGCTCAGTTAAAAATGATTGCAGAATTAGCACATGCTTCTGGCTTGCAAGGAATGGTCGCCGGGCAAGGCCGCGATATTGCAGCAACAGATAAAGTTATTACGGTTGATGAATTAGAACGTATTCATAAACTTAAAACAGGCGCATTAATAAATTGTGCGATTACTTTGGGCGCACTTTGTGCCCCTAATATTAGCCAACACACTTTAGATAACTTATCTACTTTTGGGTATGCTATCGGGCTGGCCTTTCAGGTTCATGACGACATTTTAGATGTTGAGGGCGACACACTAACTTTAGGTAAGCCTCAAGGGTCAGATATTGCTGCGAATAAAGCGACATACCCGGCTTTATTAGGTATGCTAGGTGCTAAGCAAAAAGCACTAAATTTGATACAACAAGCCCATGAGGCGTTAGCTAATATTGACGCAGACACAACCAGCTTAGCAGCATTGGCAAACTATTTAATTGAACGTGACCATTAAACATGGCTAAAACGTATTAAATCTTAGAACAAAATTATTACTAAATATTAAGCCGCCTCTTAAACTTAGCTTTTTTGAGGGAAGTTAATATTAGCGAAGGATATATAAAAAACCATGACACTTGATAGCAGCAAGTATCCATTACTTAATTTGGTGAACGAACCAGCCCACTTGCGAGACTTAGCACAAGATAAGCTTCCTGCATTTAGCCATGAATTGCGTGATTACTTACTCAATTCAGTATCGCAAAGTAGCGGCCATTTAGCGTCTGGTTTAGGAACCGTAGAACTTACCGTTGCATTACATTATGTGTACAACACTCCCGACGATCGTTTGGTTTGGGATGTAGGTCATCAAGCCTACCCACATAAAATACTAACGGGACGTCGTGACCAAATGCACACCATTCGCCAAAAAGATGGATTGCACCCATTTCCATTTAGAGACGAAAGTGAATACGATACCTTTAGTGTTGGCCATTCAAGCACCTCTATTTCAGCGGCGCTGGGTATGTCTATTGCTGCGCAAAAAGAAGGCAAAGGTCGTAAAACCGTGGCGGTGATAGGCGATGGCGCAATTACCGCAGGTATGGCCTTTGAGGCGATGAATCACTTAGGTGATGTTAAATCAGATATGTTGATTATTTTGAACGATAACGAAATGTCGATTTCTGAAAACGTCGGCGCGTTAACCAATCATTTTGCGCGTATTTTATCAGGTAGCTTTTATACCAACATCCGCGAAGGCAGTAAAAAGCTTCTTTCTGGTGTACCGCCGGTAAAAGAACTTGCCAGCCGTATGGAAGAACACATTAAAGGGATGATGATCCCGGGTACTTTTTTTGAAGAATTAGGCCTAAATTACATTGGTCCAATTGATGGCCATGATGTAAATATGCTTGTAGATACGCTACGCAACATGCGTAACTTAAAAGGCCCACAGCTGCTGCATATTAAAACCCAAAAAGGCAAAGGCTATAAACCAGCAGAAGCCGATCCTATTGGTTATCATGGCGTACCAAAATTTGACCCTGCAACATCAAGCCTGCCGAAATCTAAGCCAGGCGCTGCAACTTTTTCAAGTGTATTTGGTGATTGGCTGTGCGACATGGCAGAGCAAGACAACAAGCTAATGGCAATTACCCCTGCGATGCGTGAAGGTTCAGGAATGGTGCGCTTTTCTAAAGAACACCCAGAACAATATTTTGATGTCGCAATTGCAGAGCAGCACGCTGTAACCCTTGCTGCAGGTTTTGCTTGTGAAGGGTTAAAACCCGTTGTTGCTATCTACTCTAGCTTTTTACAACGTGCGTATGACCAACTAATTCACGATGTTGCATTGCAAAACCTACCGGTATTATTTGCTATTGACCGCGCAGGTATTGTCGGAGCCGATGGTGAAACCCATCAAGGCGCCTACGACCTAAGCTTTATGCGCTGTATTCCTAACATGGTTATTATGGCACCTAGTGACACTAACGAATGCCGTCAAATGCTATACACTGGCTATCAAGCCGATTGCCCTGTAGCCGTGCGTTACCCGCGTGGTAGTGCTGGCACCGCAGACATTCAAAGTGCTATGCAACAGCTCGAAATTGGTAAAGCGAATGTAATTAAACAAGGAACTAAGGTGGCTATATTGTCATTTGGTACCTTGCTTGAAAACGCGCAACTGGCCACAGATGAGCTCAATGCGACTTTAGTTAATATGCGATTTATTAAGCCACTTGATACAGGGTTAATTGATGAGCTTGTCGCTAACCACGATATTATTGTAACGCTTGAAGATAATGCAATTTCTGGTGGTGCAGGCTCGGCTGTTAATGAGTATTTAGCTACCCAAAAAGCGGCTGTAAAAATACTTAACTTAGGTATACCGGATGAATTTATTAAACACGGTACACAACAGCAAATGCATGATGAAATGGGGTTAGGTGGACAAGGTATATTAACTACAATTAAAGCATTTATGAGCTAATACTTATAGTGTTTAATAAAAAAGGAGCCATTGGCTCCTTTTTTGTTGCTCACTTATAATCTCTAGCGCATCCACACCTTAATGTCGGCCAAGCCATTACTTTGCAATAAGCCAATCTGCTGTTCAAAGTTCGGGTTTTGCTCAAACTCAAATGCATCTAATTGCTCATCAAAGGTAATGTTAGCAACGCCATCGCCACCGCGTTTTTTAACTTGATGCAATGCGATATCAGCTAAATTAATCGATGTCTCCCAGCTAATAACTTGACCACCTAACAGGGGGAGCGGATAGAAAGACCAACCCACTGATGAGGTAATACTCGTTGTTTCGCCGTTCGGAAGCTGGAAGTTATAATCGGCAATGGCTTGGCATAACTCTGACACATAGCTGTCGATTAAATTACACTTAAAGTCACGCAATAACAGTAAAAACTCATCACCACTCCAACGTGCAACGTAATCAGAGCCTTGAGTACGGGAGTTAAGTAATGCCGCCACTTGTTGTAAACAGCTATCTCCAGCAATAGGGCCATAAGCATCATTAATACGGCTAAAGTTATCTAAATTAATAATTAATAACACCAAAGATTTGCCCTGAGCCTGTAATGACTGCGAATTACGCTGAAAATGCTCAATATCTTTTGGTAGTTGATCAAACAAGAAACGACGACTTCTCAGCCCAGTTAGCTCATCAGAGTGACTAACAAGTTTAAGCTGAGAATTTACTTGGTTTAATTTATCATTCGCTTGACGAAGCTCTAGGGTTCGTTCAGTAATAAGCCCTTCGAGTACTTGTTGCTTACGTCGCTCTTGAACTTTAAATACCCAAAACACTAAATAAAACAGCAGTACAAAACCACTGGTGATCAGTAATCTAAAGTAGATGGTTTCACCAAACCGTTCAGGAACAACAAACGCATATTCGGCTGATTGCGCTTTACCCCAATCCTCACCTTGGCGTTTAGTTTCTAATTCAAATAAAAACATACCGGCGGGTAAATTTGTATAAATTGCTTCTCGACGGGTATTTGCATAGCGCCAATCGTTATCAAGCCCATTAAGTTTATATCTAAACTCAATACTTGCCGGAGCGTAATAATCAATCGCAGTATAGGTAAGTGTCACATCACGCTCATCGGTCTCAAGAACCGGTTTTTCACCTAACGCAGCAGCTGCAAGCTTTCGTGATGGTGTGGTTAAGGTTTCTATAGTTGGTTTAAGTGAGCGTAATCCAAATAACTCTACGTCTTTAGGGATTTCTACAACGCCTTGCAAACTGGGATACCAAATAGAGTTATCCATATCAACCACCGCATCATGGCCTAAACCATTACAACATTGGCTGGCTTTACCATCGAGCTGACGGTCAAATGAAGAGATCACTTCTTCTACTTTTAGGCTTTCGATGTTGGCTTTAAATTGCTCAACAGGCATGCGGTAAACCCCTTTCATGGTGCTTACCCAAATTCGCTTTGAGGTGTCATCGTATTCTAAGCTGAATATAGAACCATATGGCAACCCATTGGCGGCGTCTAGTTGCTGCCATTGCCCTTGTCCACTGCGATAAAACAGGCCATCGTTAAGCGAGCCAATTAAAATGCCTACCCCTTTTATATGTAAAATGCTGGTCACATACGCACTTTCTAAGGTGGTTTGGTCACCTATTTTTTCTATCCCGCGTTCAGTAAAGTAATACGCGCCTTTACTGGTGCCAATAACCCCAAAATTTGGTTTATCTAAAACATAGGTTACAAACTTACTGCCTAAAAAAGCATTGTACGCAAAAGGGTTTAAACCATTGTAATTTAAACGGTATAACCCTCGTCCGGTGCCTACCCAAAAACCACCTTTAGTTGAAGTGCTAATTGCAAAAACTGGGTTATCGCTCAATGCACGAGCAGGGAAACTATATAAGGTATTCGACTCGTAAAAAAACAAGCCTCTGCCAGTAGCAACATAAAGGCGATCGCCATCAAATTGCAGGTCATGCACCGAGGCATTTCCATACTTGGCACTATTAATAACATTAATAAAAGTTTTATCGGCATCAAAATAGCCAACGCCACTTTTATTGGCAATCCATAACTTACCATCAGGTGATTTACTAATTGCCATTACCGCTTCGGTCATTTTAGAAATGGCAGAATGGCGCTCTATTCGCCCTTCGTGAGCAAGCCATAATCCTTCACTAAAACTCGCTAACCATATGTTATTTTCATCATCTCTAAATATATCAGCAAACCAAATACTCTGATCTAACTGGCTGGGTTCAACCCACTGCCAATCATTAGATTTAGCCCTGAACAATAAACGTCCATAGGTTGATACCCACAAGCCGCCATTACCGTCGCTCATAAATTTATACACAGCTGAGTTATTAGCATTGGGCAGTGGAAACGGGCGTAGCTCATCATCTAAATCTAAAAAGTAAGCGCCTAGCTCAGAAGCAAGATATAAATTGCCATTTAAAAAGGATAAGTCGTGAACAATTGTTTGTGCTAAACGATCAGGCAAGGCCACTTTAGCGGTAAGCTCTAAGCGCAATTTAGAAAAATCAGACGCGCTTTGCGTCAGGCGTAATAAATTACGGTCGTTAACCAGCCAAATTCCCTCTGGTGAGAGCGCCATTTTACTGACTGACCCTACTATTTGGGTGATAGCAGTAGCGTTTACAATAGGGCTGGGATTATTTAGTTGGTCGCGCAGCTCTATTTGGCCTCTGTCTATATAATAGAGCCCATTAGCTGCTATCCAAATACTGCCTTGAGAGTCTTCAAGAATGTCTCTAACAGGGCCTTTAATATTAAACTCTTGTGCGGTTAGCTTCTCAGGATCGATAACCACAAGGCCATTTTTCGTGCCTATCCACAACAAGCCTTCACCATCAATCAGTAATTTATTGATGCCATTGCTGGGTAAAAACAGACTATTTTGAGTGTTGTAATTAGTAAAAGTGTTACCATCAAATCGGCTTAATCCGAATTGCGTACCAAGCCACATGTAGCCCTGGTTATCTTGCACCACACTTTTGAGGGATTGTGAGGGAAGTCCGTCTTTAATGTTCCATTGTTTAACTACGTAATCAGTAATTGAAGCCGTACTTGGCATGGCACACATCAAGAGTACACAAACCAATAAAAATCGCATCATAGTGCTGCCACCTAGTTAAACAAATAATAAATTAAAAGGGTAGTAAACCTACTTTTATCAATGCTTGCAAACAAATAAGCGAAAAAATACCTGCAAGTACATCATCGGCCATAATACCAAACCCACCATGAGCACGTTTATCAAGTATACGAATCGGCCCTGGCTTTGCTATATCAAAAAAGCGAAATAGTAAAAAGCCCACTAATAATGTTTGCCAATTCAGTGCTGCACCAATCATCGTTATATAGTAACCAGCGACTTCATCCCAAACAATAGCGGGGTGGTCATGAACTTGGAGGTCATCGGCTGTTTTTCCACATGCCCAAATACCAAATATACTGATCACCACCGCAAATACAATTTGTAACCATAACGGAAAATGCATGGTAATAAAAATAAACGGTAACGCCGCTAAAGTACCAAATGTACCTGGGGCTTTAGGCGCAAGCCCTGTACCAAAACCCAAACCAAAAAATTGATGTGGGCGTTTTAAATTAAATAATCGGTTTTTATTCAAACCTGCTCCTTGGAAAAGTGCTCAAAGCCTTTGTGCTCAAAAACAAACTTTTCACCTTGGTGTAATAATTCTATATTCCCGTCACCACTTTTGATTTGGCCGATACAGGTTGCTTCTACACCGTATTGGCGCAACTTAATATCGAGCATACTCTTATTGCTGTCTGGGACAGTGTAAAGTAGTTCATAGTCATCGCCATAGTTGAGTATAAAAGGAAGCTGTTGCTCAAAATCAAGACTCGCTTGCATCGCATCAGAAGTAGGTACATTTTCAATATTGATTGTTGCACTGACCTGTGACAAATCCAAAATGTGACCTAAATCAGCAAGTAAACCGTCTGAAATATCAATAGCTGATGACGCTAAGCCACGCAAAGCTTGTCCGGCGGCCACGCGTGGCGTTGGAAAGTTTAAACATTTATTAATATGCTTTAAATGTTCAGGTGCAACTGGCAAACCTTGTTTTTTTGACTCAATAGCCAAACCAGCATCACCTAGCGGTCCGGTTACAAAAATCCAGTCGCCCACTTTTGCGCCACTTCGACGCAGTGCTTTACCTTCAGGAACCGTGCCTTTTGCACAAATAGTAATACTGAGTGGGCCTTGAGTCGTATCGCCACCAATAATTTGTACATTAAAGTACTCAGCAATTTCATGCATACCGTCAGTCAGTTCTGCAATCCATTGTGGATCGATACTTGGCAACGTGAGTGCAACCGATACCCATGTAGGCTCTGCACCCATGGCAGCTAAATCACTTAAATTTACTGCCAGAGCTCGATGCCCTAATGCGCGAGGAGAGATATCATGAAAAAAATGCACCCCAGCAACTAAGGTATCTGTTGTTACAGCAAGCTGACAGTTTGCTGGTACAGTGACAAGCGCACAGTCATCTCCAATCCCTAAATTAACATCGCGACGAGTGATACCGCGACCTTTAAAGTAGTGATTAATTAATTCAAATTCCTTCATACACAAAAAAGCCGACCTATGCCGGCTCTCCTTTTTAACGGTTATTTATAACAACTCACTGAAATTAATATGCAGCTTAAGTTGTTATGACTTGCGTAACTGTTTTACAGCTTTATCAAGTACACCGTTTACAAATTTATGGCTATCTTCAGCGCCAAACATTTTCGCTAATTCAATGCTTTCATTGATAGCCACTTTGTAAGGAACATCTTCACGAAATTTAAGCTCGTAGCTGCTTAAACGTAAGATTGCACGTTCAACTTCGTCTAATTCATCAAATGGACGAGTTAAATGAGGCGATACAGCTTCGTCTAGTTGCTTATGATTTACGGCAACTCCACGCGCTAAATCTTTAAAATATTCAACATCAATTTTAGTCACATCGTTTTCGATCAACATTTGTTGTTCGATATCGGCAATTGCATTGCCGCTTAATTGCCATGAATACACGGCTTGAAGTGCTAAGATACGTGCTTTACGTCTTGCTGCTGGTTTCACAAAAATTCCTTAAACTTAAATTTTATCTAACACATTAACCATTTCAAGCGCACCTAAAGCAGCTTCGCCGCCTTTGTTACCCATTTTGGTACCTGCGCGCTCAATTGCTTGCTCAATGCTTTCAGTGGTTAATACGCCAAATGCAACCGGGATATCATACTCAAGCGATACTTGTGCAAGCCCTTTATTTGACTCGCCAGCGACGAGATCAAAGTGAGGCGTGCCCCCTCTGATCACTACACCTAAGGCGATAATTGCATCATATTCTTTTTTTGCTGCAACGCGTTTCGCTGCTAAAGGTAATTCAACCGCACCGGGTACGTAAATCACGGTAATATCGTCTTCTGATACTCCACCAGTACGTTTTAGCTCATCAACAGCACCTGCAAGCAAGCTACTACCAATAAAGTCATTAAAACGAGAAATGACAATGGCAAACTTTTTGCCTGGAGCGTATTTATTACCTTCAATAATTTTCATTTGATAACCCTAAAAATAAGTTTAAGCGATTTCGGTTGCGCAAAAATTGATGCGCATTATACCACATAAATAAAATAATAACCTAGCGCGTAATTATTGTGGCTCTACGTAGTCAACCACTTCTAAATGGAACCCTGATAATGCATGGTATTTTTTAGGTAAACTCATCAAACGCATTTTTTGAATACCTAAATCAGCCAGAATTTGCGAACCCACACCTACGGTGCGCGAAGTACCTTGAAATTTACGTGGCGTCACATTTTCACCCTCATCAGCTGCGGCAAACGCTTTTACTGTGGCTTCTAACTCTTCAGTGCTTTCTTGCTTACCTAAAATAACTAAGGCGCCATTATGCTCAGCAATATAAGCCATTGCTTGCGATAAACCCCAACTACGGTCAGCATTGCGATCAGAGAGTAAAATATCGTTAAAGGTACTTTGTAAATGCACACGTACTAAGGTCGGTTCTTGTTGCTTTATTTCACCTTTAAGCAATGCATAGTGTAACTGCCCATCAATGGTGTCTTTGTAAGTCACTAAGTCAAACTCACCATGTTCAGTGGGCAATTTACATTTTGCAACTTGCTCAATTGTGGTTTCGTTTAGGTTACGGTACTCGATTAAATCAGCAATGGTGCCAATTTTAATATCATGTTGCTTAGCAAATACTTCTAAATCAGGACGACGCGCCATGGTGCCATCTTCATTTAGGATTTCTACAATCACTGATGATGGCTCAAGCCCTGCTAAACGCGCTAAGTCACACCCTGCTTCTGTATGCCCTGCACGTGTTAACACGCCGCCTGGTTGCGCCATAATAGGAAAAATATGACCTGGTTGTACAATATCGCTTGGCACAGCGCCTTTCGCGATGGCAGCTTGAACAGTGCGGGCACGATCCGCTGCAGAAATACCTGTGGTAACCCCTTTTGATGCTTCAATAGACATAGTAAAGTTAGTTGAGAATGCGGCACCATTATTTTTTACCATTAATGGTAAATCAAGCTGCGAGCAACGCTCTTGAGTCATCGTTAAACAAATTAGTCCACGGCCATGAGTCGCCATAAAGTTAATGGCTTCTGCACTAATGTGTTCAGCAGCAATAATTAAATCGCCTTCATTTTCTCTGTCTTCATCATCCATTAAAATAACCATTTTACCGGCTTTAATGTCATCAATTATTTCTTGTGCACTGTTTAAATTCATAAGTTGCTCGTATAAGTTGTCAATGTCGTTATTTTATAAAGCCCGCTTTAGCGAGTAAGCTCATCGAAATATCTGAACCCGTAGGTTGTTCAGCCCCTCTAACTAGGCGCTCTAAATAACGTGCTATTTGGTCGACCTCTAAATTCACTTTGGTACCGACTTGAAAATCAGCTATGGTCGTTTGCCCGCTGGTGTGGGGCACAATAGTCAGTTTAAATTTATTACCTTCAACTGCATTAACCGTCAGGCTAATACCATCAATACAAACCGACCCTTTGTAAGGAATGTATTTCATTAAATTTTCATCGGTGGCTAACCAATATTCTGTTGCTCGCGCATTGGCATTAATTGCTGTGATAGTGGCAATGCCATCTACATGGCCAGACACTAAATGACCACCGAGGCGCGAAACAGGTTGCATCGCCTTTTCTAGATTAACGGTTTGCCCTAATGCGTAATGTGCAAACCCTGTTAAGCTAATCGTTTCATTTGATAAGTCTGCACTAAAGCCGTCAATATGCTTATCAACAACCGTCAGGCAGACACCATTGGTTGCAATACTGTCACCTAACTTAACATCACTCATATCAAGGTTTTTACTTTGGATACGAATAGCTAAATCACCTTGTTTTTTTTGTAATAACGCAATTTTACCTGTCGCTTCAACTATTCCAGTAAACATAGTGCTACTCTTTATATAAAATGATTAATGAGCTTTTTTTAGTGCTGTGATACGTAAATCATCACCGATTGGCACACACTCATTAAAAGTTAAATTAATGGTATTTTGCATACTCATTAACTCTGGGAAATTTAGTAAACTTTTAGCATCGCTGCCCATTAATTTAGGAGCAATGTAAAAAACAAACTCATCAATTAAATCAAGTTCTGTCATTTTACCGGCCAGTGTCGCTCCGGCCTCTAGCCACACATTATTAAACTGCAATTGGGCAAGCGTGTGTAACACGGCCAGTAAATCTACTTTATTATTATTTTCAGGTACTTCAATCTGTTTAACAAAATGAGGCCACTGATGCGATTTATCAACCTTGGTGGTAAATATTATCACCTCACTTTGAATTGAAAATAAGGCAAGATCAGGGGTAAGTCTGTTTTGTGAGTCAATAACAACGCGAACCGGTTGGCGCAGTGGTAAATCAGTTGGTAAAGAATACGGTAACTCTTCTGGGCGCACATTTAATTTTGCATCATCCATTAATACCGTATCGGCACCGGTTAAAATTGCACAGTTTTGTGCTCGGTATAGTTGCACATCTTGGCGCGCTGCGGGGCCAGTTATCCATTTACTTTGCCCGTTTTTAAGCGCCGTTTTACCATCTATACTTGCGGCCATTTTGCAAGTCACAAAGGGTAATCCCTGCTCCATGCGCTTAAAAAACCCAAGGTTTAATGCGCGAGCTTGCGCTTCAAGTAACCCGTAAGCGACTTCTATACCAGCATCCGCTAAAATTTTCAGACCTTTGCCTGCAACTTGCGGGTTGCTGTCAACCATTGCGGCAATCACTTTTTTAATACCTGCTGCTTTTAGCCCTTCAGCACATGGCGGTGTTCGACCATAATGACTGCAAGGCTCAAGTGTTACATAAGCGGTTGCGCCTTTTGCATTTTCGCCAGCCATAGCCAGTGCGTTTACCTCTGCGTGACCTTGACCCGCTAACTGATGAAATCCTTCACCTATTACTTTATTATTCTTTACGAGTACGCAGCCAACATTAGGATTAGGAGTGGTGGTAAAGCGTCCTTTTTTTGCCAGTTCAATAGCGCGAGCCATGTAGCGTTTATCATCCTCTGAAAACGAACTTTGCTTGGTCATTACTACTCTCCTAAGCGGGCTATTTCTTCACCAAATTCGCGTATATCTTCAAACGAGCGATACACTGAGGCAAATCTTACATAGGCCACTTGATCTAACTTTTTAAGTGCTTCCATAATGCACTCACCCACCAAATGGCTAGACACTTCGCGTTCGCCAGTGGCTCGCAGCTGCGATTTAATAATATTAACCACTTCGTCAACTTGTTCAGTGCTTACGGGGCGTTTTTCGAGGGCGCGAGTTAAGCCATTTAGTAACTTATCTTCATTAAACGGTTCGCGGCTGCCATCTTGCTTGATGACCCGTGGCATCACTAATTCAGCCCCTTCAAAGGTGGTAAATCGTTCGTGGCATTCATTACATTCACGACGTCTACGTACTTGGTGTCCCCCACCTACAAGGCGAGAATCAATAACTTTAGTATCTTTGGCGGTGCAAAATGGGCAATGCATAACTGTGTGTTTCCGTTTTAAAAACAAAAAATGGCCGCTATTATAGCGGCCATTATCATAACAAAAATGTGTGCAGTTGTGATCTAAATTACTATTTTACTCTTGGATTAAGCGTAAACAGGTAATTTTGCACAAATTGCTTTCACTTTTTCTTTTACTTGCGCTTGTACTGACTCATCTTCGATGTTGTCTAGTACATCACAGATCCAGCCCGCTAACTCTTTTGATTCAGCTTCTTTAAAGCCACGACGAGTGATTGCTGGTGAACCAATACGCAGACCAGAGGTAACAAATGGTGAACGTGGATCGTTCGGTACTGAGTTTTTGTTAACCGTGATATTCGCGTTACCTAGGGCAGCATCTGCATCTTTACCTGTGATATTTTTGTCGATTAAATCAAGTAAGAATAAGTGGTTGTCAGTTTTACCCGATACTACTTTGTAGCCGCGCTCTTGTAATACCGCAACCATTGCTTGTGCATTTTTAACAACTTGTGCTTGGTATGTTTTAAACTCAGGTTGAAGTGCTTCTTTAAATGCGACCGCTTTAGCAGCAATAACATGACATAAAGGACCACCTTGGCCACCTGGAAAAACAGCGCTGTTTAGCTTTTTGTAAATTTCTTCATCGCCACACGCAGAGATGATTAAACCACCGCGAGGACCCGCTAATGTTTTGTGTGTTGTGGTTGTTACAACGTGAGCAAATGGTACTGGGCTTGGGTAAACACCCGCAGCAATTAGACCTGCAACGTGCGCCATATCAACAAATAAGTAAGCAGCTACTTTGTCTGCAATTTCACGGAACTTAGCCCAATCAACAATACCTGAGTATGCAGAAAAACCAGCAATGATCATTTTTGGTTTGTGCTCAAGTGCTAACGCTTCAACTTGTGCGTAATCAATTTCGCCAGTTTCTTCGTTAAGGCCATACTGAATTGCGTTGTATGTTTTACCAGAGAAGTTAACGTGTGAGCCGTGCGTTAAATGACCACCGTGCGCTAGGCTCATGCCTAATACAGTATCAAGTGGGCTTAAAAGAGCTTGGAAAACAGCAGCATTCGCTTGTGAACCGGCATGAGGCTGTACGTTTGCGTAATCTGTACCAAATAATTCATTTGCGCGGTCAATAGCAAGTTGCTCAACCACGTCTACGTGCTCACAGCCACCGTAGTAACGTTTGCCCGGGTAACCTTCAGCGTATTTGTTAGTCAGCTGAGAACCCTGCGCTTCAAGTACGCGTGGGCTACAGTAGTTTTCAGATGCAATTAACTCAATATGCTCTTCCTGACGTGATGTTTCTTTGCTCATCGCGTCAAATAACTCTGGATCAAAGTCCGAAATATTCATGCTACGTTCTAACATTGGGGTCTCCTGGGCAACGTGTATGGGTATTTTTTAGAGGCTTTATTGTACGCTTAAAACGACGTTTTGCCTACGCTCTTAAGTTGAGGATATTTAAACAGGGATTGAAACTATTTCACAGCATTTTGATGATGATATTTTTTTATAAACTA
>NZ_BADU01000050.1:0-11056 GCF_000239875.1 Pseudoalteromonas sp. BSi20311
GCGTCTTGCCTTTCAACGGGGCGAAATATTAATGACCGCATAGCAAAGTGTCAACATATAAAAGATCATAAATTCAAAAAAGAGGTCTATTCGTTGTTTTTATGTGCAATCTGCGCGTTTTGTGACTCTATTTGAGTAAAGGGCAGTGATATTGTTTTATAAAAACAGCGCAATATTTGAATCAAGTGAGTAACTTTAACCAATAAAACTTACAGTAAAATTTAATAAAGCAGCTTTTAGTGATAAAAAAGTGTTCTATTTCCTGTATTTTTATAAAGTCTTAATAAACGTATTTAAAATAATTACCTCACTTTTATTTTACCTCGTTAAAGTTTGTTGAACTAAATCTAGATGAGAACCGTAATGATGTTTTGTATGTTGTTCAAAGCAGAATGGTTGCTGAACTTTCGAGAGTTTGTATAAAAACAAGGCAATCAATGGGTTGACTATTTATGCAGCATGAATGCGGTTTAGCACTAAATAAACATATAACGATGTTTTAAGTCGTTACAAAACCATTTAACGCTGTTTCCATATTGCTAACGAAAAAAATCAACCGCACTGTTAAATTTACACCGCGTTGTAGCCCTTTATAAACGTGGGGTTGAATGAGTTATCCACGGTTTCTGTGGATAACTCTGTTTATGAAACTTTAAGAACATCGTCGCCCCCAGCGGTGTAGGGCGCTTCAACGATTTCAAGTATTAAAAAGCTTTTTTTTTAAATATTAAAAAACAAAGACTTATGATTCAGCTTGAATAGCCATCTAAACGATAAATAAAATTTTTCGTGACGATAAAACATCATCGCTTACTGTGTAATAAAGCAACAAAACATAAAAAGTAAATGTTGCAAAAGTTATAAAAATGTATTTAATTTGGTTTTTGCTGTGTTTGTGTGAAATTTGTTTACAACAGCATAAAAACAACAGTTTTTAGATTAAAGGTTAGTTTGATTGTTTAGATTTAATAAAGCATGGCTTGAACAGCCCAGATGCTTTAAAATATGCCGTTCAGTAAAAGAGGCTTATTTATTTTATGCGCGCACATTCTCAATCACATACTCGCCCTGATTTACTCACCGCCCCAATCTTGCCTACATTAAAAAAAATGACCGTTCCGATGATCTTTGGAATGATCACCCTGATGATGTTCAATATTGTTGATACTTTTTTTATTAGTTTGCTTGGCACTGAGCCGCTTGCCGCGGTGAGTTTTACATTTCCTGTTACTTTTACCGTCATTAGTTTAGCGATTGGTTTAGGTATAGGGACCTCGGCAGTAATTGCAAAGGCCTTAGGGAGCAACAATATTGAAGAAGCGCGTTTTGATGCCAGTGTCTCGTTGTTGGTGGCGATAGTATTAGTATTGGTTTTATCTGCCTGTGGCTATTTATTGATTGAGCCTATATTTACCTTGCTTGGGGCTGGGGAGCAGGTGCTCCCGCTAATTCATCAGTATATTAGTATTTGGTTTTTGGGAAGTGTATTTTTAATTACTCCCATGATTGGAAACTCAGTACTGCGTGCCAGTGGTGATACAAAAACACCAAGCATTATTATGGGCGGGGCTGGGCTTATTAATGCAGTGCTCGATCCGATGCTTATTTTTGGCTTTGGTCCCATTCCCGCATTAGGCATTAAAGGGGCTGCCATTGCCAGTGTTATAGCCTGGGCAGTTGCGGTGGCAATTATTTTATACATATTAATAGTTAAAAAGCGGCTGCTTAGTTTAAAAGCTGGCAAGCAAACCGTTATTGGCGCAATCCGTAAAATTTTAAAAATTGGTTTACCTGCAGCGGGTGCTAACATGCTCACCCCAGTTGCTATGGCCGTTATGACCGCATTAGTTGCTCATCATGGTCCCGAAGCCGTGGCTGCTTTTGGAGTAGGGAGTCGAATAGAATCAATAGCGAGTTTAGTGGTATTAGCTTTGTCGATGACATTGCCACCTTTTATCAGCCAAAACTTTGGAGCGAGTCATTTTTCTCGTGTAAAAGATGCCTACCTAGGTACGCTCAAGTTTGTAATGTTGTGGCAGTTCATTATTTATATTGTATTAATTATTTTTTCAGGCGTTATTAGTGAAATATTTGGTAAAGAGCAAGCGGTTGTTGATGTCATCAAACTGTTTATTTATACCATTCCTCTAAGTTATGGCTTACAAGGAGTGATCATTTTATCAAACTCCTCGTTTAACGCTTTACACAAACCCATGAACGCCTTAGTTTTGAGCGTCATTCGATTGTTTGTTTTTTATATTCCCTTTGCGTATATCGGAAACGAACTCGCAGGCTTAATCGGCTTGTTTATTGGCGCGGCCATTGGTAATTTATTCACAGCCCTTGTAGCCTACAAGTGGTTTATGAAAGAAATTGAAGCGTTAAGCAGTCAAGCATTACAGGAGTGTAGTCATTGAGCGATCATTTTCAGCTAGTATCAAAATTTAAACCCGCAGGGGATCAACCAACCGCTATTGCTCAATTGTGTGAAGGCTTAGAAGCCGGACTTGCTCAGCAAACATTATTAGGCGCAACGGGTACCGGTAAAACATTCACTATGGCTAACATTATTAGTGATTTAAACCGACCTACTATTATTATGGCACACAATAAAACTCTAGCGGCGCAATTGTACGGCGAGATGAAAGAGTTTTTTCCACACAATGCGGTTGAATACTTTGTATCTTACTACGATTACTACCAACCTGAAGCCTATGTGGTAGCCAGCGACACCTTTATCGAAAAAGACGCATCTATTAATGAGCACATAGAGCAAATGCGACTCAGTGCCACTAAAGCGCTTTTAGAGCGACGCGATACCATTATTGTTGCCTCAGTATCGGCAATTTATGGTTTGGGCGATCCTGATTCATACATGAAAATGATGCTGCTCTTAAAAGTAGGTGAAAAGGTCGACCAACGAGATATGCTGCGCCGTCTTGCAGAGCTACAATATACGCGAAATGATATTGACTTTAGTCGTGGTACATACCGCGTACGTGGTGAAGTGGTTGATATATTCCCCGCTGAATCAGACACCTATGCAGTGCGTGTAGAAATGTTTGATGACGAAGTTGAACGCCTAAGTATTTTTGACCCCTTAACCGGTGCGGTAGAAAAACACATAGTGCGTGCCACTATTTATCCTAAAACTCACTATGTAACGCCACGAGAAAAAATTCTCGAAGCTATCGAAAAAATTAAAGCCGAACTCAAAGAGCGCAGAGCACAATTGCTCAGCGCAAACAAGTTAGTAGAAGAGCAACGCATAGCTCAGCGTACCCAATACGATATAGAAATGATGACCGAGCTTGGTTATTGCTCTGGTATTGAAAACTACAGCCGTTATTTATCGGGGCGTACACCTGGCGACCCACCGCCAACATTACTGGACTATTTACCTGACGACGCATTAATGATTATTGATGAATCGCACGTAACCGTCTCGCAAATTGGCGCCATGTACAAAGGCGATAGAAGCCGTAAAGAAAACCTCGTTGAATACGGTTTTAGAATGCCCTCAGCTATGGATAACAGGCCACTGCGTTTTGAAGAATTTGAGGCCATTGCACCACAAACCATTTATGTATCTGCCACCCCGGGTGACTTTGAATTAGAGCGCAGCAACGGCGAAGTTGCAGAGCAGGTTATTCGTCCAACCGGCTTACTTGATCCCGTTATTGAAGTGCGCCCGGTAGGCGATCAGGTTGATGACTTACTATCAGAAATTTACAAATGTGTTGAATTAAAAGAGCGTGTGCTGGTAACTACGCTTACTAAACGCATGGCTGAAGATTTAACTGACTACTTGAGTGAGCACAATGTAAAAGTACGTTATTTACATTCTGATATTGATACCGTAGAGCGAGTAGAGATTATTCGTGATTTACGTGCCGGTGTATTTGATGTGTTAGTAGGCATTAACTTACTACGTGAAGGCTTAGACATGCCAGAAGTGGCACTAGTGGCTATTTTAGATGCCGATAAAGAAGGCTTTTTACGCTCAGCACGCTCACTTATTCAAACGATAGGCCGTGCGGCGCGCCACCTTGATGGTCGTGCCATTTTATACGGTGACAGAGTGACTAAATCGATGGCTAAAGCCATTGAGGAAACTGACCGACGCCGAGAAATACAGCATGCTTATAATGTTAAGCATGGTATTGAACCTAGTGCATTAGTTAAAAAGATACTTGATGTAATGGATGTAGGCCAAGATGCTTCACCGCAAGACAACCTACAGCTTATTCGTAAAGAATCTAAAAAAATCCTCAGTGCTAAAGAAATTGCAACGCAAATTAAGCAGTTAGAAACCAAAATGCATGCGTATGCCAGCGATTTAGAATTTGAAAAAGCCGTCTCAGTGCGCGACGAAATACATGAACTACAACAACAGTTGATTAATTAAATGACAACCGATTTTACTCCTCTTATGTCTGCTTTGGCAGACACGCCTTTTTCCGATAACGAGCTTTGCCGCGTATTTCATGGACGCGGCCACAGTGTTGAAGCGCTTAGCCATATTAACTTAGACTTTTATCCACCGAGTTTGTTTTTGGTGTCATACAGTGAAATTGATGAGGCAACACTCACTACGCTTACCGATACGTTATGGCAGTGGGCACAACAACATCATCCAGAGCTAATTACTGCATTGGTGTATCAGCAGCGAGCGGGGCTACAAAGCCATAACACCCTAGTGCATGGGCAACTGCCAGTTCGCCATAGCGTAGCCGAGAACGGGGTGCGCTTTTTGGTTGACTTAATGAGTAAGCAAAACACCGGTATTTTTCCTGATATGCGAAAAGGCCGTGAGTTTGTCATGCAAAATAGTAAGCACGCCAAAGTGCTTAATTTGTTTTCTTATACCTGTGGTTTTTCGGTTGCGGCTATGCACGGCGGTGCAGATCATGTGATGAACATGGATATGAGCAAAGGTGTGTTAAAAGTGGGTAAGCAAAACCACCAACTCAATAATGTCGATCGTGGGGTCAGTTTTTTACCGCACGATATTTTAAAGTCGTTTGGTAAGCTAAAAAAAGCCGCACCGTTTGATTTAATTATTGTTGATCCGCCCAGTTTTCAAAAAGGAAGTTTTATTTTAACCAAAGACTATCAAAAAGTGCTGCGTAGACTTCCTGAACTATTAAACGATGCCACACAGCTGTTGCTATGTGCTAATAGTCCAGAGCTTACAGAAAACGATTTTAAAGCACTTATTGAAGAGCATACTCAAGGTGCTATTGAATTTGTTAAACGCCTTGAACCTACCGATCGCTTTATTGAAATTGATAGCGATAAAAGCTTAAAAGCATTGGTGTACAAAACAAAAACATAGTGAGTTAAATGAAACTGAGTAAACGTTTAAACGTCATTAATTCATTAATTACACAGCCTCTCGATATTATTTGGGATTGTTGCTGCGATCATGGCTTTTTAGGTATGGCATTACTTGAGCGCGGCATAGCCAAACAAATAAACTTTGTTGATATTATTCCACAGTTAATGGAAGCGCTTGAGCAGTCGCTGCAACAATTTGAGCAAGGAAAGTCTTTGCCTTCATGGCAAGTGCGCTGCGAAGATGTTGCGCAAATTAAACTGCCAACAGATGCCAAGCAAGTAATCGTTATTGCTGGAGTGGGGGGCGATTTATGCTTAAAGCTAATTGAGCAAATTATTGCTAATAATCCGCACAGCCTTAAACAACTAAGTTTTATTATTTGCCCTATTATGCACCTCTATAAAGTACGTGCGGGTTTAAAAGACTGTAATTTGCAGCTCGATAGCGAGCAAATTATTGTTGAAAACAAGCGTTTTTACGAAGTGCTACAAGTCAGTTTTAATGCCACCGGCACTATTACTAAAACGGGGGCTCATATGTGGGATACACATAACCCTCAACATCATCAATATCAGCAGCAATTGCTTGACCATTATACTCGAATGCTCAATAAAGATAGACTTTACTATCAAAAAGTTATAACGGAGTATCAACATGTATTCGAACGCTAAATACTACTAATAAGTGTGATCGCTTTTAATGATTAACTACGTAAAGTGCTTCATAGTTAATATCTTGCCGTTGGGCAGATTTATTTGGTTTATATATGTCAGATAACAATATAAAAATTGAGTCATTATTGGGCGATGGGCAAAAATGGCAACACAGCTACGAGCAACCGATTTCGTATGCGCCCTTAGTACAACTGGCTAATAAAAATTGGATTGTTCCGCAGCATTTTTTGCGTTACAAGCACACATTAGCGAGTGTTAATGAAGTGCTTAACGACATTAGCTTTTCTAACCACTTTAGTGTGTTAGCGGCAGAAAAAAACAGTGATATTTATCTGCAAGTAGCAGTGCTTAGCCCCGACAATTACCGTGCTGATAATAAAGCAAAAAAACTATTGTTTGGTCGCCGTTGGCCAGTAGAGCAAAACTTACCTACTTCTGAGCTTATTCAAACCGCATTCTTAGCGTTAAAAGTGGCGCGTGAACATGAGGTTAGAGAGCTTTTCCAGCTGCAGCATCAAGAGGCAACCAGCACGCCGTTTAATAATCATCATGACTTACCCGTTATGGCACAAAACCCTGACTTAGTAACAAGCGGTTCAGTTGAAACCACATCTTTGGCGACAATAATTACGCGTTTGGTATTTGCTGATGCACCGGTCACTTTAATGAGCCATCAGAGTATTGCGACGGGTGAGCAGCTTTACACGGTAAAGCTTAATTGCGAAGACTGTCAGCTAAGTGAGTTTAACCACACGCAGTTGTCTTTTTTAGCCAGTGACAGTTCACCAAATAGTTTTTTACACAGTTTTATTAATGCGTTGGTTAATACCAGTAATGAGTATGTAAACGAGCATTTTAAATACCAAGGTTTTGCGCGCTTTAGTAAGCATGTGCGTGCGGAGCGAGTAGGTGAGTTAAGTGTCTCTATGCGCTCGCCAAGTTCGGTTAGTTTGTGCTCTATGGGTAAGCAAGAAGCGAATCAGTTAAATTTTGAGATAGACAGCGCTAGAGCGCCACAAGGGTGTGGCCAAGCAATTGGTGGTTTTTTAGCTGCCCATGGCATTGAGCAGCCAGAAAACGCACATTTATACCCACATTACTTGTAACGCGTACTTTAAAGTTTATTTATTTCTTGTTTTACGCTGTAGCTTGAGTCGGTAACAATGGCTTCAAGTGTTTGTACTCGTTGTTTAAGTTCACTCACTTGAGCGGTTACCTCAGCTAGTTGTTTGTGTGCGTCTTGATTGTTGTCCTGTACTTTATGTTTAAATTCAAGGTGCTTTTTATACATATCATAAATAACCCCCGAACCCACAGAAATAAGCACAATGAGAACTATCATTGTTGTGCCAGACATAATTACTTCCTTTAATTTTATTTTAAGCTTAAATTATAACCATAATCAAGCGCCGATAAAGCCAATAAATTGTAACTTTATTTGTATTTATAAATATTCGATAAGCCATTGTTATTTTTTGTGTTGCCACAATATAATAATTAAGCTGATTTTTTAATCGATACAAGGAATAGGTATGCTCAACAATAAAGTTCCACCTTTGGTGGTCATGGTGTTTTTTGCCGCTATTATGGCGCTAATCGCTCACTACACGGTAATTGACTTTACCGCATTTATTATTTATCTCGCGCTCGCACTCGTCGCTACGGGGTGTATATTTTGTATTGCTGGCGTCGTGAGTTTTCGGTTGGCTAAAACCACAGTCCTCCCCAACAAACCTGAAGAAGCCTCAAGATTAGTTACATCAGGTGTTTATAAACTTTCTCGTAATCCAATGTACTTAGGTTTTGCGTTTATATTAGCAGGCTGGGGCGTGTGGTTGGGTTCAATGTGGGCTTTTTTAGGTGTAGCAGGGTTTATTGCTTACATTACCTTATTTCAAATAATCCCAGAGGAGCGGGCGTTACATCAGTTATTTGCTGAGCAATTTGACGATTACAAATCACGGGTAAAACGCTGGCTTTAATGTTTGTTTCGTAATAAAAAAGGCTACCCTTGGTAGCCTTTTAATATGCTTACTTTAAACCTTACTCGTATTCAAGCGGGTCGGTCACGTTGTTAAGCTCAAAGGCTTCTAAACGTTCTTGGCAAGCGCCACACTTACCACACGCTTTGTCGCGGCCGTTATAACAGGTCCATGTTTGGCTGTAGTCTAAGCCCATTTTAATACCATCGGTTAAAATATCGATTTTAGTATTGTTTAAATACGGGCTAAAAATTTCCACTGCATCGTAATTTGCAATACGACACACATCATCCATCTTTTTAACAAACTCAGGGCGGCAATCTGGGTAAATTGCATGATCGCCTGAATGCGCGCCGTAATATACTTTGCTCGCTTTAAGCGATACCGCGTAACCTACTGCTAAGGAAAGTAAAATCATATTGCGATTAGGCACAATGGTGCTTTTCATGCTTTCTTCTTCGTAATGGCCTTCTGGCACATCAATATCGTCTGTTAATGACGAACCACCAATAAGCTGATTGATCGCTGATATATCAACAATTTTGTGCGGGACATTTAGCTTTTCACATACGTTGGCGGCTACTTTAAGTTCTTTAACATGACGCTGACCATAATCAAACGAGAGGGCATAAACATCATGGCCTTGTTGCAAGGCTTTATTTAATACAGTAAATGAGTCCATACCGCCGGAATAAATAACAACTACTTTTTGCGTCATACGTGGTTTGCTCTTTAGTTTTGATAGAGGTTTATATCAGGGCGCGATATACTACACGGCCAAGGCATAAATGACAATTTTTGCACCGTGCTTTGCGATTTTTAATAGTAACAATTTTGCCGTCAGGTTGTAAGTGAGATTTCTTTTGTACAAAATTAATGAAGTGTTTGAAACCATTCAAGGTGAAGCGAGCTTTACCGGTACGCCGTCTATATTTTTACGCCTGCAAGGTTGTCCTGTGGGATGTTCGTGGTGTGACACTAAACAAACCTGGGATGTTGATAATGTATATAAAGTATCACTAGATGACACGGTAGAAAAAAAAGCCGACTCTGATCATTGGGCTGAGGCCAGTGCCGCGCAGGTCCTGGAGTTATTTAAATCCCGTGGCTATACCGCCAAGCATGTTGTGATCACCGGTGGTGAACCTTGCATGTACGATTTAAATCCAGTGTGTAATTTATTGCATGATCATGGCTTTAGCACGCAAATAGAAACCAGTGGCACCTTTGAAATTCTCGCCCCTGCCCAAACGTGGGTTACGGTATCGCCAAAAATTAATATGCGTGGTGGTTACAAAGTATTGAGCAGTGCTATGCAACGCGCCGATGAAATTAAACACCCAATTGCTATGCAAAAGCACGTAGAAGAACTGGAAGAGTTATTTGTCGCCACGGGTGTTAACCCAAAACTGGTATATTTACAGCCAATCAGCCAAAAAACGTCGGCAACTAAATTAGCCATTGATACCTGTATCGCCAAAAACTGGCGTTTATCAATTCAAGTACATAAGTATTTGGGTATTAGTTAAAGAGAAAGCGCAGCTGCAAGTGTTTAGCTAAATACTCATCAAGAAGAGATACAAGGTTGGGTGAGTAAATCCCAACCTCAGTTAACAAACAAGGCGCAGTTCGCTTACTGCTCCCAGGTAAACAAATTTCAGCTCATAAAGCCAAGCAGGCTTTAAATATAATTTTCATCAATAAACTGGCACCACTGCTGAGTATTTAATTCTGGTACGCCTGGCTTATCTCTAATACCGAGTTTAAACATGATTACAGAGCGCCATTCTAAAGAGCCAATGTCTGGCCCATGTCCATAACCGTCACCGGTACTTATTTGCTGTTCAACATGATTTAACCATGGTTCAGAGCACGGCGAATATTTTTCACCCTTTTGCGCAACACTACTGCACCCAGCAATAATGAGTAATAAAGGAGCCATTAATAGTTTCATATTTTACCTATGTGTTTATTTTGCTAATCGCTGCTGTGTTAAGTTTAAACGTTTATGTGAGCTGTATACTTGCAACCTTTCATCGTCCGTAATTAAAAATGCATCCATTTCTACAGATATTAACGCAGATATGGGGAAAATCTCTAAAACACTAAGGTCAGCAAGTTTTGCTGAAAGAAGTGCAGTTTTGCCATTAGCAATAAAGGTAGAGTCTTGATCACGGTAATCGCCATCTACATATAGTTTTGCACCATTAAACCATGAGTTAACAATTTTAATTTTATGACCCTTGACCGTGAATTCGAACTCTTTTCTCATTTTAAAACTCCGTTTTTTGAAAAACATATAAAGTTTTAACAACTTGTTATACCTAGCTTCTATTCATTAAAGTAAATACATGATGCTCTTTTATATTCTTTATATGAGAAAAAGACTCAAGAACCTCTTCTCTAAAACCAAATTCAACAGAGTCAATTAATGAATCTGCAATAAGATCATTACCGCTCTCTTTTTCTCTGCCTATAAAATCAAATAATCTAATAATTTTATGAATAATCAATGGGGTAGTATCTGTCCTACCTGAAAAAATATCAACCAAAGCACGTTCCATGTAAATTAGTACAAGTGAATCAAGATCTTCTTTTGTTGTAGGTGGTAAGCCGCCTTTACCAACTTTTAAAATAATATCTTCATTTCTAAAGTTCTGTTCAGAGACTTTGAATCTGCAGTACCTTTTTACTTTTCGCTCTAACGTTTTAGCTCCCATCTCACATCCAAAACAATTATCAAGTGTATGTTTATGGTTTTGTTCTAATTTTTCATAAGTTAACTGAGTAGCTTTTACAACATCATTTCTTAAAATTCGAGAATCCATATAAGTAGTTGTACTTTCTAGCATGTTATTAAAAATTTTTAAGTTCAGCTCAGAGTTCATCATTTCATTTGCGTGCTTAAGTTGATTTTTGCTCGTTTGCCAAGTTAGAAAAATCAAGATGGATGTAATTGCTAATAGTGGTGGTGTTAAAATTGAGTTGAAAAAACTAGCAGTGCTTATCCAATTTTCTATTGGAGCATTAAAATTAAACTTAAACCTTATAAAGTAAGT
>NZ_BADU01000049.1:0-357 GCF_000239875.1 Pseudoalteromonas sp. BSi20311
TATTATGGTCGTGATCATGATGGTGGTGGGGTTCTCCATGGTGATGATGATCATCATGTAGGATAAAAACAGAGGCGACATTGACGACTAAACCTATAATCGCAACAACAATTGCTTCATTAAAATGAATTGATTGTGGTTCTATTAATCGTTGAACAGATTCTATTATCATCATCAATGCAACAATTGCTAAGGCAATAGCACTGGCAAAGCCACCTAAAGAGTTTACCTTGCCTGTTCCAAAGCTAAAGTCCTTATTGTTCGCATGCTTTTTAGCGTAAGAGTATGCAAAAATAGCAATGAGAAATGCCGCAGAGTGAGTTCCCATATGCCATCCATCAGCAAGCAGGGCCATAG
>NZ_BADU01000048.1:0-8914 GCF_000239875.1 Pseudoalteromonas sp. BSi20311
CGTAGGAGCAGCGGCTGACTTCAAAGCAATAACCAGAGCACCAAGCAAGTCACATTTGCGCAACAGTTACCTTTCAGAACTTTTAAAAAATAAAAAAGAATTTCATTACTTAGGGAGTGTTCACGGGTCTGTATGTAAATAAACCATGGAAAACTTGAAGCGTTATCCATGGTTTATCTGGGCGTTAACTGAGCAAGGTATGCCCTGTAGTTGAGCGACATCTTACTTAGTCTGTTTCTAGATCAATATCTGTTTCAGCTTTTGAGCAACAAGTAAGAATTTCGCCGTCTCGCACAAAGGACAAAGGTTCTGAAGAGTAATTAACCGTGCCACTTTTTATTTTTATTCTACAAGCTCCGCAAAATCCATCTCTGCACATATAATTAGGCACTAACTCTAAAGCTTCCATATTCTCAAGTATTGTTTTGTTAGGATGGCAAGTTCCAATCAGCTTGCCATCTATCTTTAACTTCATCGCAACTACAAGTCAAAATCACCGAAGTCTGTTGCATTAACTTCTGAATCAACTTGACCAACCAAGTAACTACTTAACTCAGCTTCCTGAGGAGCTACTTGAACATTGTCGCTTACGAGATAAGAGCTCATCCAAGGCAGTGGGTTGCTCTTTACATCGAACGGTGTATCTAAACCTATAGCAGCCATGCGCTGATTACTGATGTATCCAATATATTGCTTCAGAATGTCAGCATTCAAACCAATCATTGAACCATCCTTAAATAGGTAGTCAGCCCACTCTTTTTCTTGCTCAACTACCTCAAGAAATATCTGACGACCTTCTTCTTTTAGTTCAGCTGACACCTCCTTCATTTCGGGGTCATCTTTGCCGCTAGACCATAGATTTAGTATGGCCTGTGTGCTCGAAAGGTGCACGGATTCATCTCGCGAGATAAGTTTTATCAGTTTACTATTCCCTTCAAGCAATGAGCGTTCTGCAAAGGCAAATGAACAAGCAAATGACACGTAAAATCGAATCGCTTCTAGTGCGTTTGTTGAGCACACAGCTAAATAAAGCTTCTCTTTAACTTTGCGTTCAGTCACTTCGACTTTTTTACCATCAATTTCATGAACACCTTCACCATGTAAGTTATACACTTGCGTGATTTGAATTAGGTCATCAAAGTATTTAGATATGCTAGTAGCACGTTTGATGATCGCAGAGTTAATGACGATATCGTCAAAAACTTCGCTTGGGTCAGTAAATAGGTTACGCAAAATGTGCGTATAAGAACGGCTATGAATAGTTTCGGAAAAAGCCCATGTCTCTATCCATGTTTCGAGCTCAGGTATTGAAACCAGAGGTAGAAATGCAGCACTAACTGAACGAGCCGCAATTGAATCAAGTAGTGTTTGATATTTCAAATTTGAGATAAAGATGTGCTTTTCAGCTTCACTGAGCGTTTGCCAATCAGCTCTATCTTTCGATACGTCTACTTCTTCTGGTCGCCAGAAGAACGACAGCTGCTTTTCAATAAGGTTCTCGAATACCATATGCTTTTGCTGATCATACCGAGAAACATTGACGCTTTGACCCATGAACATAGGCTCTGCTAATGCGTTGTTTTGTGTTTGATTAAAGGTGCTGTATTTCATTTTTAAACCTCACATAAATACTTGTGTTATGCAGCAATGCTGTGTTTATGTGATGTTTCACATAAGTTAAAGTTCGTTTTATTGCTTGATTCTAAAGGAAGGGCGACCGACCGACCAGTTAAATGTGATGTTTTTTGTAGTGAATTAAGGCGAATTAGTTTGCTGTTCCCCTCAAGTAAAGATCTCTCTGAAAACGCAAACGAACAGGCGAAACTAACGTAAAAACGAATAGCTTCTAAAGCATTAACAGAGCACACCGCAAGGTATAACTTTTCCTTTAATTTGCGTAAAGTAACATCATATTCAACACCTTCAGATGTATGTTTACCTTCGCCATGTAAGTTATATAACTGTGAATATAAAATTAAATCATCAAAGTAAAGCGAAATACTTTCAGCACGTTTCAATATTGCAGGGTTAATGATTATTTCATCAAATACTTCACCAGGGTTGGTGAATAAATTTCTTAAAATATGTGTATATGAACGAGAATGAATCGTCTCACTAAATGCCCATGTTTCTATCCATGTTTCAACTTCAGGTAAGGAAGCCAATGGGAGTAACACCGCATTAACTGAACGTGCGGCCATACTATCAAGTAAGATTTGATATTTAAGGTTAGAGATGAAAATGTGCTTTTCGGCATCAGATAGACTTTGCCAATCCCCGCGATCTTTTGATACATCAACTTCTTCTGGTCGCCAGAAGAAAGACAGTTGTTTCTCAATTAAGTTTTCGAATGCCACGTGTTTTTGAACATCATAACGTGATACATTCACAGGGTTGCCAAAGAACATCGGTTCTTTTAAAGCGTCATTATTTTTTGATTAAAAGTAGTATATTTCATTTTTTATTTATTCCGGGATAAAGCCACATATTTATTTTTTATGCTGCTATTTTAAGTTGTGTGGCATTTTTTGTAATTTTATGTGTGGTTCCACACAAGTTGATCACGTTGTTTGTGTTTGATTTAGCTTGATTAGTTTTTAAAATTTTGCTATTGTGTGTGCATGACTGACGGGATTTAAGCTTAATAATTTTAGCATTGCCTTCCATTAGCTCACGCTCGGCAAACGCAAATGAACACGCAAAGCTGACATAAAAGCGAATAGCTTCAAGAATGTTCACTGACATCATCGCCAGATACAATTTCTTTTTCAGCTCAAATAAATTAACCACAACGGTTTCACCATTAATGTCATGTTTGCCTTCACCGTACAGGTTGTAAAGCGACACCGAGTTAATTAAATCGTCGTAATAAGTGGTTACGGCATCGGCACGTTCACTAATTTTGTCATTGCTAACAATGTCGTCAAAAATGAGTTCAGGGGCTTGAGTTACATTACGAATAATATGTGTGTATGAACGGCTGTGAATGGTTTCACTAAACGCCCATGTTTCAATCCATGTTTCAAGCTCAGGAATTGACACGATTGGCAATAGTGCAACGTTAGGCGAACGGCCTTGAACACTATCAAGCAAAGTTTGGTATTTTAAGTTACTTAAAAAGATATGCTTTTCGTGATCAGGAAGCGCTTGAAAGTCTAAACGGTCTTTACTTACGTCAACTTCTTCAGGACGCCAAAAGAAAGACAATTGTTTTTCAATCAGCTTTTCAAAAATAGGGTATTTTTGTTGATCGTAACGTGACACGTTAACGGTTTGACCAAAAAACATTGGCTCTTGCATTTGGTTATTATGATTTCTGCTAAAAGTAGTATAAGACATGTTTATCACTCAAAAAACTATCAGGACAAAGCGGGCAAGGCGCCCGCTTTAAGTTTAACTATTAAATTTTACACGCGCCGCCTGCACAATCATCATCTTCCACTTCTGGAGCGTCTTCTTGTGCATCTGATGCGCCATCACGGGTGTTATGGTAGTACAGTGTTTTAACACCTAGCTTGTAGGCACCAAGTAAGTCTTTTAATAAGACTTTCATAGGTACTCTACCGCCTTCGTATCTATTTGGATCATAATTAGTATTTGCTGAAATTGTTTGGTCGATAAATTTCTGCATTATGCCTACTAATTGTAAGTAACCATCGTTTGATGGAATATCCCACAGTAATTCGTAGTTATCTTTAAGGCGTTCGTAGTCAGGAACAACTTGCTTTAAAATACCGTCTTTACTTGCTTTAACACTAATGTGACCACGCGGTGGCTCGATACCATTAGTTGCATTTGAGATTTGCGATGACGTTTCTGATGGCATTAATGCGCTCAGCGTGGAGTTACGCATACCATGCTCTTTAATGCTGGCACGTAATGTATCCCAATCAAGGTGCAGTGGTTCATCACAAATCTTGTCTAAATCACGTTTGTACGTATCGGTTGGCATAATACCTTGCGAGTATGTAGTTTCGTTAAATTTAGGACATGCTCCACGCTCTTTAGCAAGTTCGTTAGATGCCTTCATTAGGTAGTACTGAATTGCTTCAAATGTTCTGTGCGTAAGCGCATTTGCGCTGCCATCTGAATAACGCTTACCGTTTTTAGCTAGGTAGTATGCGTAGTTAATAACGCCTATGCCTAGCGTACGACGTCCCATAGTTGCATTTTTAGCTGCAGGTACTGGGTAGTCTTGGAAATCAAGTAGGTTATCAAGTGCGCGTACCGCAAGCTCAGCTAACTCTTCTAGTTCATCTAAAGACTCAATGGCACCTAAGTTAAACGCAGATAATGTACAAAGTGCAATTTCACCTTCTTCATCATTCACGTTGCTAAGAGGTTTAGTTGGTAACGCAATTTCTAAACATAAGTTAGATTGACGGATCGGAGCCACTCTTGAGATAAACGGACTGTGTGTATTACAGTGGTCAACGTTTTGTAAGTAAATACGACCCGTGCTAGCACGTTCTTGAGCAAACATAGAGAACAGCTCAATTGCTTTAATTCGTTTTTTACGAATTGACTCGTCTTGCTCATATTTTACATATAGCGCGTCAAACTCGTCTTGATCTTCAAAAAATGCATCGTAAAGGCCAGGCACATCAGAGGGGCTGAATAACGTAATGTAATCATCTTTAATTAAACGTGAGTACATGAGTTTATTAAACTGTACGCCGTAATCTAAGTGACGTACGCGGTTATCATCAACACCACGGTTGTTTTTAAGTACTAATAAGTTTTCAACTTCTAAATGCCAAAGCGGGTAGAAAAGGGTTGCTGCGCCACCACGTACACCGCCTTGCGAACAGCTTTTAACCGCTGTTTGAAAGTGCTTATAAAACGGAATACAGCCAGTGTGATACGCTTCACCGTTACGAATAGGGCTACCTAGTGCACGAATACGACCTGCATTAATACCAATACCAGCACGTTGAGAAACGTATTTAACAATTGCTGATGATGTAGCATTAATTGAGTCTAGGCTATCGCCACACTCAATAAGTACACATGAGCTAAACTGGCGTGTTGGTGTACGTACGCCCGACATAATTGGCGTAGGTAAAGAAATTTTAAATAATGAAACCGCATCATAAAAACGTTTGATGTAATCAATACGTGTATCACGAGGGTAATCAGAGAATAAGCTTGCAGCCACTAAGATATATAAAAACTGCGCGCTTTCGTAAATTTCACCCGTTACACGGTTTTGAACTAGGTATTTACCTTCAAGCTGTTTTACTGCTGCGTAGCTAAAGTTAAGATCGCGAGAATGATCTAAGTACGCATCTAGCTCATCTAATTCTTGCTCTGTGTAATCAACGAGTAAATGTGCATCGTAACGTTTTTGTTCAACCATGTTAGTAACATGGTCAAAAAGACGCGGTGGCTCAAACTGGCCATAGGCTTTTTTACGTAAATGGAATACAGCTAAACGAGCAGCAAGGTACTGATAATCAGGCGATTCTTTAGAAATCTGATCCGCAGCAGCTTTAATAATCGTTTCGTGGATGTCTTTAGTACGAATACCGTCATAAAATTGAATATGCGATTTAAGTTCAACTTGTGAAACCGAAACGTTATTTAAACCTTCGGCGGCCCATTCAATAACGCGATGGATCTTATCAAGATCGAGTGGCTCTTTACGACCGTCACGTTTGCTTACAGATAACTGTTGGTTCATAGCTTTGCCTGTATTCCTTGGGAATTAAATATTTTTGACCAATGCGTGCACCTAAAAAAGCACAGTGCCTATTCGTTTATTGTTATTTTCACCGGTTTGGTGAATTTAATTGAATAACATTTAGCCACAATATCTGGTGTTGTTCAAATTAGAGATCACAAGATAGTGTGGTCTGGGATCTTTTGCAAGGGACAGAAACCGCTCTCATTGTGGATAACGTTGGGATAACGTAATTGTGTTAGTAGGCATTAACCTTTGATCATTCGGTTAAGTTGAAATTTGTAAAAATCAACTAAGGAAAGATTAAATTTACGCTTTTTAAAAATAAATTTTGTCTGCTTTTTTTATCATCAAGCTTTGCGTAAAAACTAACACAATCACAATATGTAGTGTTTATTAATTAACATGACACTATATGTGGTTAAATGCATCTATAGGACTGTGCCAATTAAAATCCGCATTCCAAGCCAATGCCTCGTCAACACTCGGTACATATCCCCATAGTGCGGTTGCGGTGTGCATATTGGCTGCTTTACCTGCTTGAATGTCACGCTGCGCATCACCTATATATAAGCAACGTGAAGGATCTACACTCATTTGCTCAGCGCAATACAGTAAAGGAAGGGGTGAGGGCTTAGATTCAGCTAAGGTATCACCGCTTATCACAATACGTGCATTTTTTAATGCAGGAATCGCCTTGACTAAAGGATCAGTTAAAAATCCGGGCTTATTGGTCATAATTCCCCAAGGGATTGCTTTGTTATCAAGTGCGATTAGTAATTGCTCTATTCCTACAAAACATTGGGTATGGGTGGCAATGTTGGCAGCGTATTGCGTAACTAGCTCTTGTAAAAGTTGCTCTTGCGGTTGTTGCGCCCAGCTTTCTTTAAAACCAGCAGCCAATAAAGCGGCAGCACCATTTGAAGCTGCGGGTCGATATATATCACGACTCACTTCAGGATGCTGATGATTACGCAGCACAGTGTTGAGTGCGGCGCCTAAATCATCGGCGGTATCGAGTAAAGTGCCATCTAAGTCAAACAGCAATGCTTGATATTCCATTGGGGCAATGGGGATTTGAGAGCTTGCCATTACGCTAACTTCTCAAAATGCAGCATATAATTTACGCTCACATCATCATTCATTGTGTATTGCTTAGAAAGCGGGTTGTAACTTAAACC
Organism: Pseudoalteromonas sp. BSi20311; assembly: GCF_000239875.1. Classification (NCBI taxonomy): domain Bacteria; kingdom Pseudomonadati; phylum Pseudomonadota; class Gammaproteobacteria; order Alteromonadales; family Pseudoalteromonadaceae; genus Pseudoalteromonas; species Pseudoalteromonas sp. BSi20311. The sequence continues at coordinate 6,865 of NZ_BADU01000048.1, forward strand.
AGCACTGGCACGTACTTTTAAGCCAGCTTGCTCTGCCCATGCAATTAATTGTGCAGGTTTAATAAATTTTTTATGGTCGTGCGTACCTTCGGGGACCATTTTTAATAGTTTTTCTGCACCGACAATAGCGTATAAGTAAGCTTTTGGGGTTTTATTAAGAGTAGAGAAAAAAACATCGGCCCCAGGTTTTGCTAATTTAGCCACCGCATGAATAATAGAAGCAGGGTCGGGGACGTGCTCTAACATTTCCATACAAGTGATCACATCAAAGCGCTCAGGGTGCTCATTTGCAAACTGCTCTGCAGGTACTTTTATATACTCAACGGGGACACTTGTTTCTAAGCTGTGTAACTTGGCGACAGTTAAAGGCTCTTGGCCCATATCAATGCCAGTTACTTTAGCGCCCATTCGCGCCATGCTGTGACTTAAAATGCCACCACCACATCCTACATCGAGGGTTTCTTTATCAAATAATCCTTTGGTTTTGTCTGCGATGAAATCTAATCGTAATGGATTAATTTCGTGAAGCGGCTTAAATTCGCCTTCTAAATCCCACCAACGTTCTGCGATGGCTTCAAACTTTGCTATTTCTGCGTTATCTACATTTTGATGTTCGGTCATAAAATACTTCCTCGTCAATCTGAGGCCATTATATAGGCCTAAATTGATAAATCGCAAAGTTTTGCGCCTGTAAATTAAAATTAATTGTGATAGCATGGTTACTTAGAAATAATAACAAACACTCTTAATACCTAATACTGGGTTGTTAAGAGCTGATACTGAAGGAATGTGATATCAAATGACTGATCTCGCCAATGAAATTCTGCCAGTCAATATTGAAGACGAGTTAAAAAACTCCTACTTAGATTACGCCATGAGTGTAATTGTAGGACGTGCATTACCAGACGTACGTGACGGCTTAAAACCTGTTCACCGCCGCGTTTTGTTTGCAATGAACGAGCTTAGTAATGACTGGAACAAGCCTTACAAAAAATCGGCCCGTGTGGTCGGTGACGTAATCGGTAAATACCACCCACACGGCGACAGTGCAGTTTATGACACCATCGTACGTATGGCTCAGCCATTCTCACTGCGTTACATGCTAGTAGATGGTCAGGGTAACTTTGGTTCGGTTGATGGTGATTCAGCAGCGGCAATGCGTTATACAGAAGTACGTATGGCAAAAATGTCGCACGAATTATTAGCCGATCTTGAAAAAGAAACGGTTGATTTTGTGCCTAACTACGATGGCACAGAGCAAATTCCTGATGTGTTACCCACTAAAATACCTAACCTGTTAGTTAATGGTTCATCGGGTATTGCGGTTGGTATGGCAACAAATATTCCGCCACATAACTTAACAGAAGTCGTGAATGGCTGTTTAGCGCTTATTCAAAACCCTGAATTGACCATTACGGAGTTAATGGATTACATTCCTGGGCCTGATTTCCCAACTGCGGCGATTATTAACGGTAAAAAAGGCATTGAACAAGCTTATCAAACCGGTCGTGGTAAAGTGTACATGCGTGCGCGTGCTGACATCGAAACCGATGAAAAGACGGGTCGCGAAACCATTATTGTTCATGAAATCCCTTACCAAGTTAACAAAGCACGTTTGATTGAAAAAATCGCCGAGTTAGTTAAAGATAAAAAAATTGAAGGGATCAGCGCATTACGTGATGAATCAGATAAAGACGGTATGCGTATCGTTATCGAGATCAAACGTGGTGACGTAGGTGAAGTTATTTTAAACAACCTTTATTCACAAACTCAGTTACAAACTGTGTTTGGTATGAATATGGTTGCGTTAATTAATAACCAACCTAAGTGTTTCAACTTAAAAGAAATGCTTGAAGAGTTTATTATTCACCGCCGTGAAGTTGTTACCCGTCGTACGGTATTTGATTTACGCAAAGCCCGCGACCGTGCGCATACGCTAGAAGGTTTAGCGATTGCACTGGCTAACATTGACCCAATTATCGAACTTATTCGTAAGTCGCCAACACCTGCTGAAGCAAAAGTTGCATTAACAGCGCGTCCATGGGAATTA
>NZ_BADU01000047.1:0-1155 GCF_000239875.1 Pseudoalteromonas sp. BSi20311
GACACAATTTATCTTCAATATCGTGAATAACCTGCTCACGGGGTAAGTCTTTTGGCAGTGGCTTACGCACCGGCTTTTTACGGGTATAACTAATGGATTGTTGCTCAGCCTCAGCGGCTTCAATAATCTCTTCCACTTCATTGAATAACTCGCCTTGCCCTACAAAGCCTTCAGCACTTTTGCCGAATTGTTTTTGTTGGGCTAAACGCCAGCGCTCTTCCAAGGCTGCGATTTGTGCATCCTTCTGCGCTAACAGTTTTTCAAGTTCAGCAATACGCTGTTTAAGGGCGAGTTCATTTTTCATGAGGCCTATTTTAAGGCATAACAAAAGGCTTTCCAGTGCTAACTGAGCTAACTTTGATGATCATCAATCGATCGCAAATATTAAAGCACTTGCTTACCTGCAATATCAATTTTGCTGTGGCCAATCACATCATAACCCGACAATAACCAGTGTAATTGTTGCTCGGTTAATGTCATGGTGGGTGACATGAGTTTAGGCCATTTGAACTTATGCTTATCTAAACGCTTATACCACAGGGCAAATCCTGTGTTATCCCAGTACAGCAGCTTGAGTTTGTCGCGGCCTTTATTACAAAAGACAAATAGTGCGCCACTGAGTACAGGTAGTTCAAGTTCAGCTTCCACTAAGGCGGCTAGTCCATTAATCGATTTACGAAAATCGACCACATCGGCACATAAATAAACGGTGGGTACATCAACAAACATCTTCATGCCGTTAGCCCTTTAATGATGGAAACGATATCGGTCGTTGCTAAATTGGCAGGAAACATTAACTGGCCTGTGCGGATATCAAACTGAAGCACATTTGGATGAGTTTGCGCGCAGAATTCAGTGGTGGTTTTATTTACCTGAATAAAACGTGATGAAGTGGCATTAAGTGATTGCTGCGGTAAGTTTGGGTTTGACTGCTTAACAAGTAGGGCGCGCTGTTTATAATAAGTGGTAATAGCGACATTGTGGTGTTGGCAGAATTCAATATTAGTACCTTTAAAATTACTGCGCTTCTGAAGTAGCTCTAACCACTGTGCCGCTGTTCTGTATGTTTTCATCACCTGCTCCAAATTTATCGTTGAGCAGGTATTTTCAAATAGTCAGATTAACGATGCGAGGTGTGGTTCGCTAGACGGTTAC
>NZ_BADU01000046.1:0-74294 GCF_000239875.1 Pseudoalteromonas sp. BSi20311
GTCTATGCCAAATTTATAAAAAATAGATTGGAAATATGTCTAAAATCCGTTCAATGAGTTTAACCACTCGCATCATGATTGGTATGGTGCTTGGTGTTGCAGTAGGCTTTATATTTCAGGCTATATTAGCTGGTGAAGACGATTACCTAATCCCTCTTGGGTTATTCTCTTTGCCAATTAAAGCTTTTTTTGTTGATGGCCTATTTCATGTAGGTGGGCAAATATTTATAGCTAGTTTAAAAATGCTAGTTGTTCCCTTGGTATTTGTATCTCTTGTGTGTGGTACTTGTAGTTTAAGCGATCCTAAAAAATTGGGCCGTTTAGGTGGAAAGTCGATTGGTTTATATCTGGTGACCACAGCAATTGCTATTACAGTGGCAATTACATTAGCGCTATTATTTAACCCAGGTGAAGGTATTGGTTTACCCTCTCAAGCAAGCTACGACGCAAAAGAAGCGCCTACTTTAGCTCGTGTTATCATTGATATGTTCCCTACCAACCCATTTGAAGCAATGGCAAAAGGAAACATGCTACAAGTTATTGTGTTTGCTTTGTTATTTGGTATTGCAATGGCGCTTAGCGGTAAAGCTGGTAAACGTGTAGCAACGGTATTTGAAGACTTAAACACGGTTATCTTAAAACTAGTTACTTTGCTAATGAATATTGCTCCTTACGGCGTATTCTTCCTAATGGCTAAGTTATTTACGACTATTGAACTAAACTTAATTGTGAGTTTAGCTAAGTACTTTGGCGTGGCTGTATTAGCCTTATTACTACACGCATTTGTAAACTACACCCTGCTGCTAAAAATACTCACGGGTCTAAACCCGCTCACTTTCTTGGCTAAAATGAAGCACACTTGTTTATTTGCTTTTAGTACCTCAAGTTCAAGCGCGACTATGCCTATTACACTTGAAACGGCAACTAAAAAGCTTGGCGCTAATAATTCGGTCGCTTCGTTTACTATTCCGCTTGGTGCAACCATTAACATGGATGGCACCGCAATTATGCAAGGTGTGGCTACGGTATTTATCGCTCAGGTATTTAGTGTTGACTTAACTATTTCTGATTACTTAATGGTGATACTAACTGCAACGCTTGCCTCTGTTGGCACGGCGGGTGTTCCTGGCGTTGGCTTGATCATGCTGGCCATGGTACTTAACCAAGTTGGCTTACCTGTTGAGGGCATCGCCATTATTATTGGTGTAGACAGATTGCTTGATATGACCCGTACAGCAGTAAACGTAACGGGTGACTGTATGGTTACGTGTGTCGTCGCTAAAAGCGAGGGTGAATTAGATGAAAATATCTTTAACGACCCTAATGCAGCTAAAAAGATTTAGAAGACTATCACAAGTCAATTGACTAACCGCTTCTCTTGTTAGTTATAAAAAAAGCCTTGCTACTTTAAGTAACAAGGCTTTTTTATTGAGTTTTGTTATTAGGGATTTAACGCCTTAAATTTTGACATTAAACTTACGCCCGCTTTATTCACACCATGGCTTAGGCCCATTGCCAGCTTGTCACTTAATCCTTTTTTAATCTTGTATTGCACTTTATAAATTTGATAGTGCTGTTGTTGCTCTAACAACGCATCATCGCTGGTTTTAATAGTATCGACTAACCCTTTTTCAATTGCTTGGGTTGCAAACCAATGTTCACCCGTTGCCACTAAATCCATATTTAAACTTGGGCGCTGCGTGCTAACAAAGGTTTTAAATAACACATGGGTTTGCTCTATCTCTTCGCGGAATTTTTCGCGGGCTTTATCTGTATTTTCACCAAAGAGTGTGAGTGTACGTTTAAATTCGCCCGCCGTAATTTGTTCAAAATCTACGTCATTCTTCTTTAAAATTTTATTAAAGTTTGGAATTTGTGCAATCACACCGATAGAGCCAACAATTGCAAACGGTGCGGCAATAATATGATCTGCAACACAAGCCATCATGTAACCACCACTGGCGGCGACTTTATCTATTGACACTGTTAACTCAATACCGGCTGACTTTAAACGTTGTAATTGTGATGCGGCTAAACCATAGCCATGTACCACGCCACCACCACTTTCAAGGCGAACTAACACTTTATCTTTTTTTGCATCCGCTATCGAAATTATCGCGGTCACTTCTTCGCGCAAGCTTTCTACTTCATGTGCGTCCATACTGCCATTAAAGTCAATAACATAGAGTCGTGATTTAGGGGCTTCTTTTTCAGCTTTTTTTTGTTCTACTTTTTGTTGTTTTTGATAGGCTTTTAACTCTTTTTTACCTAGCGTATTATTTAAAAAGCTTTCTTTTATATTGGTCAGCTGCTCTGATAGGTCATCAATTTCAATCTCACCTTTTTTCGCTTTTGGCTTAACAGCCGAGCTTACAATTAAGGTTAAAATCACAGCAATAGCAATAACAAAGGTAATGGTTTTTGCAAAAAATAAGCCGTACTCGTATAAAAATTCCAACTGTGTTCTCCGTTTATAAATTTCAGTCAATTTAGCATGCTTTAAAATAAAAAAAAGCCACTATACAGTGGCTTTTTAGACTTAATTGGGTGGTTGATTATTAATTAGTCACAATATCAGTATCTGATACAGATAATAAACGTCCACGCGATGCTAGATAAGTTGCAATTTGCAATTGCATTTCTGCATTAGCTGCTGCGCTGCCCGCTGCTGTAGACGACTGCCTTTCATCTTGCGCCGGTGTTAATACCGAGCCATGATGACCTGTGTTAAATTTAACTAAATAGCTAGAGCCCATCTCTGTTGGTGCTTGAGATGTACTCACTGTTTCTAACCCCATGAAGTTAGCTAGAGGCAGTGTACCTGCAATTGGGTTGTTAGCAGTCATCGGCGGAATAACTTGGTCTGGCTTGTTACTATCAGTGCCATCACCAACAACAACATTCATATACACAGGTGTTTCTAGTGCTTTAACCGTTGCTGCGTAGTTAGTCGGATCGCCGCTATCTAATGCTGTTTGTGCTGCAAATACAAACTGCGTCATCACGCCCTTGATGTTAGCCAGTTTATCAGCTTCTCCCGCCATAGTTAGCGATGTTGCAAACTCATTAAAACCACAGCTTAAGAAGTCCTGCATGTCTGGTAACAAGGCGCCACAGTTTGATAACGCACCAGCATTTAAGAATGCATTAAACTCGTCAGCTTCAGCAGTTCCAGCTTGAGAAAGTACAGAGCCTTGAATAAATGGACCAAACGCGGCTGACTCTAATAAGAAGCTAGCAATACCGCCACCGCCACTTGCCAATGCTACAGCGTTAACCTTAAACAATGGATCTACTTGATCAGCCAATGGGCTATTCGCTTGTGCAATAAATGCAGGTGCTACAATTGAGCCCAGTGAATGGCCAATATAAGATACATCTCTAGAATTGAGTGAACTATCACCACTGAAGTTTAAGCCTAAACGTAAACCAAGTAAGTCGGCACTTGACTGGCGTAAGCTGTCTCTGGCGACCAATAACGAGCTTAGGTTCATGTAACTAAGTACAGAGCCTGATGTTGCGTTAAAGTCATCTGTGCCATCAACATCAACATCTATTCCACGCTCGCCATGACGAGGATGGTCAATTGCAACCGTTGCAAAGCCTTGAAGTGAAAGCTGTGCTGTTAGTGTCAACATGCTTTCTTTTTGTGTGGTAATACCGTGTTGCATAATAACCACTGGCCAGCCATTTTCTGGCATAGCAGCAAAAGGCTCTAAACCTAAGCCTGAACGGTACGCATTAACAACCGGTAAAATCGGTTTGGTAATTTGTACTGGCACAGTTGCCGTGCTCTGCACTTTAGGAAGTGAGTTATATTTCGTTAGATGACGTGTAACGTCTAAGCCTTCACCTAAATCACGCAATCGGCCATCACTTAAGGCTGCACACATTGCATCGTTAGTGCTAACTGGATCAGCAGGAAAATCTTCTCCCTTTTGTGCTTTATAACCCATAACAGCTACTGCGTTATCACACATAGCTTGCCAGTAAGTATCATTTAAATCACTGATCTCTTTACCCTTCGGCGTACCTAAATACATAGGTAACTGAATACTGCCCTTTTGATACTGTGCTACTTGGAATACGTCAGGCACCGTTATGCCTTGTAATGCAAAAGCTTGTTGTACGTTAGCCATAGGCTGAGTTGGAATTTGCAACGCAGGCGTTGGAATTGTTGGCTCTGTTAAGCTTGCTGCTAAAATCTTTTTAATCGTGCCAAGCACTGGTCCTGCTGATTGCATAGTCATGGCAGCAGAAAAAATAATATCGTCTTTTGTGATATCGCCTGAGCTAACCACTACATTTTCGTAACTATTAACTGCACCTTGTAGCGCAAGTTGTGATGGCGTCACTAAAGGGGCTTCTTGTTTAACTGTTGCATAGGTAGATGAAGGCTCAATTGCACGCCCTTCTGAATCTTTTAGCCCAGTCGTTAATACATTAATATATGAGCTACCTGCTTTAAATGGTTTAAGTGGAATAATGGCCACCGCATCACCAGAAGCCTGGGTTACAAAATCCACGCCAAAGGTCAATTCGCCTACTAATTTACATGCTGCACCGGCTGGTGCTTGCGAACATTCGGCATCAGTTAAACTTGCACCCATGATCACTTCAAAAATACGTACTGAGCCTGGTGAAGCTGCAGACGTTTCATCTAGACTAATGCCCGGTGGAAACGTTAAATCTATTTTGAAAGGAACTTGCGTAGACCAGCCATCAAGTGCCCCTAGTGCAAGTTGCGGATCTGCATACGCAGCGCGAGGGATAGAAACATTTTCGTCATTTAGCTCACCAGGAATGTTTAATGTGCCATCGCGCGTACCGCTCATCAATAAATCATTAGGAACCGAAATTACACCATTTGCAGGGTCAAATTTTACCGTAGCTTTTGGAATAACTGTAACTGAATCGTTTTTAACATCTTCTAACGTTTCTCCGCCGCCACAGCCTGCTAATGCAGCTGCAACTGAGAGCGAGAGTAGCATTTTTTTCATAGTGTTCTCCGCACAAATCTTATTTTTATAGTGTGTTTATAGTCAGTGTAATTAAGTTAAAATAATGTAGCTAGTATATTAATGAGACATTAGACCAGTTAAACTTAACGTAAACTTTCTAGTTTCGCCACCTAAATTTGTAATAAATTCGATTACTTGTCGATTTGCTATGTTAAAATCAAAAAAAATTTAAACATTGGTACTTTTATGCATACCTATCAAGCAACTGAAAACGCACTTAAAGACAAAGTAATTTTGATAACAGGCGCAGGTGATGGTATCGGCCGTGTTGCAGCAATTACTTATGCTAAACATGGTGCAACCGTTATTTTATTAGGAAAAACAACTAATAAACTAGAATGTGTGTATGACGAAATCGTCAATGCAGGCTACCCACAGCCAGCGATTGTGCCTATGGACTTAAAAGGTGCAACCAAGCAGAACTATCGTGATTTAGCCGCAACTATCGAAAGTCAGTTTGGTCGCTTAGATGGGTTATTAAATAATGCGGGTATTTTAGGTACTTTAGGCCCATTGGAACATTTTTGTTCATCAACATTTGAAAACGTCATGAAAGTAAACGTGACGGCACAAGCCATGATCACAAAAGCATTGTTTCCTGTTATGCGCAAATCAAAGAGTGCCTCAGTGGTATTTACTTCTTCGGGTGTTGGTCGTAAAGGAAGAGAGTTTTGGGGACCATACGCTATTTCTAAATTTGCGGTAGAAGGTATGATGCAAACGTGGGCGTGTGAAGTCGAAAAAACGCCAATTCGTGTTAACTGTATCAACCCAGGCGCAACGCGCACATCAATGCGAGCAAGTGCCTTCCCGGGCGAAGACCGAGATTTACTTGCGACTCCTGAAGATCTAATGCCAACATACCTGTATTTAATGAGCGATGACTCGGCAGATATCAATGGCCAATCTTTGGATGCACAAGCTAAAAAATAACGCTTAGTTATTTAAATATGTTAAAAAGCCGCTATTAAAGCGGCTTTTTGTTTTTCATAATGATTTAACCAAAATCTCGCTTACTTGCGTTTAGTCGGTTTTACACGTTGGTTGTGCTTTTTAACTGCTTTACGAATTTGATTTATTTTCGCGCGCTTATCTTTACGCTTTTCAGGGATAACCGACAGCTTAGTTTGCGTTTCTTTACCAAGTTTAACTGTTTTACGTAAATAGTTAACTGTATCCAAATCGTACTCAATCCAGCCACCCTGTGGTACACGCTTATCAAGCTCTAATTTACCGTAACGAATACGAATAAGACGTGATACTTCCACATCTTGTGATTGCCATAAACGACGAACTTCACGGTTACGGCCTTCGTTAAGTGTTACGTTGTACCAACGGTTAATGCCTTCACCGCCCATAGGCTTAATACCGGTAAATTTAGCCGGACCATCTTCAAGCTCTACACCACGAAGTAAGTTTTTCATTGTTTCGTCAGTCACTTCACCAAATACACGTGCTGAATATTCGCGTTCAACCTCGTAACTTGGGTGCATCAAACGATTTGCTAATTCACCGTCATTGGTAAAAAGCATCAACCCTGACGTATTCACATCTAATCGCCCTACCGCTATCCAACGATCGCCATCTATGCGTGGCAAACGGTCAAATACAGTTCGACGACCTTCTGGATCTTTACGGGTACTTAGTTCGCCCTCTGGCTTGTTGTACATAATTACGCGACAAATTCTGTCAGCTTTTTCTTCAATTTTAACAGTGTGACCGTCAACACGAATTAAATCAGTTTCTTCAACCCTGTCGCCTAATTTTGCTACTTTACCGTTTACACTCACGCGATTAGCGTCAATGTATTTTTCCATTTCGCGGCGTGAACCTACCCCTGCGCGGGCTAGGACTTTTTGTAACTTTTCACCTTGTATACTCATTTGGATGGTTCTCTCACAGAAGGATCACTTAATAACTGGGTAATTTTACTTTGCTGTTGCTCTGGCAATGCGGGTAAATCATGAAGTCCGGTTATCGAAAAATAATCTAAAAATTGTTTAGTCGTTGCATAAAGTGCCGGTTTACCGGGTACTTCTTTATGCCCAACTACTTTAACCCACTCTCTTTCAAGCAGAGTTTTAATAATATTTGAGCCAGTTGCTACGCCCCGCACTTGCTCAATTTCACCACGGGTAATGGGTTGCTTATATGCAATTAGCGACAGGGTTTCGAGTAAGGCTCGAGAGTACTTAGGGGCACGTTCTTGCCATAAATTACTCAGCCATGGGCTTAAACTACTACACGCTTGAAAACGATAACCACTGCCTACCTCAACTAAACGTATTCCACGCGTTTGATAGTGAACTTGAATGGCCTCTACAGCATCATTAATGCGCGCCATAGAAATTGCTAAGTCGTTTAAAACCGTGTCCTTAAGATGACGTTTTGATACGGGCTTATCTGCCACAAAAATCGCCGCTTCAATGATTTCAATTAATTGTTCATCACTAATTCGCCGACCTACCATAATCACTCTTAAGTTAATAAAAACACACAGCCATCTATTATGACAGAACAACCGCAAACTAGGAAAACATATTGTGTAAATAACTCAATAATGGATGAAACATACGCTATTAGAGCACCATTAAAATATTAAATACCCACAGTTTGTATTAAACCAAGATGCACTCTAACTTTTAGCAACTTCACTCTTTTTACTTCAGCAAAACATTATAATCTCAGCGCAAAAAGCCCAGCATAGGCTGGGCTTCAGTCAGTGTATCTAACACTTAAATTTAGATTGCAGCGTTTTGGTAACGCTTAACGAAGTCAGTAACGTTTTGGCCATTACACTTTAATGTGTTTAGGTTACCAATTTGCTTACGTACTGGTTGTAAGCCTTGCTTTAATGCAGTTATACATAACTGTGTTTCTTGATGTGTATCTTTTGCAAATATTTCAACTTTTGATGCTGCAGGTTGTACTGCAGTTTGCTCTTTTGCAATATCGCGAATGTCTTGACCGTTACATAGGATACTTTTTGAATAACGAGATAAGTATATACCATGCTTTGCTGCCATTTTACGTGCAGCTGAAAAACCTTCATTGGCGCTTACTACACATAAGTTTGACTCTAATTTGTTGTCTTTGCTGTAATACGCATTGCTTTGTGCAGAAGCGGTAACAGAAACAAAAAGAGAGGCAGCTAAAAGTAATTGAGTTTTCATCAGGTAGTCCTATTTGAACGAGTTAAACAAACGATTTTTGCGCATTATATAGACAACTTTTAACATATCAATTGAATATTTTATTTATTTTATTATTTAATAATGCATTTACAATGTTTAAACATTAAACAGTAATTGATCAACAATTGTGCAGTTATTTTCTCATTTCAGTCATGTTATGTCGCTCTAAATGCTGATACAATTTGACGAATAGAAAAAATAAATTTGAAGGTTAACTTTATGAAAGTGATTTCTTTTAATATCAATGGTCTGCGTGCTCGACTACACCAGCTACAAGCTATTATTGATAAACACCAACCAGATATTATTGGTCTTCAAGAGATCAAGGTACATGATGAAGCGTTTCCGCTAGACGATGTACAAAAGATGGGTTACCACGTTTATTTTCATGGGCAAAAAGCGCATTACGGTGTGGCAATGTTATGCAAAAAAGAGCCTAAATCGGTATTAAAAGGCTTCACTACTGACACCGATGACTCGCAAAAGCGTATGATTAGCGTCACTGTAGAACAAGAAAATGGCCGTGACCTACATGTAATGAATGGTTATTTCCCTCAAGGCGACAACATTAATCACGAAACCAAGTTCCCGTACAAGCGTCAATTTTATCAAGATTTAATGACTCACCTAAATAGCCATTTCACCCCTGATCAAGATGTAATTGTCATGGGAGACATAAATATCTCACCAACCGATTTAGATATTGGTATTGGCGAGGTAAACGCAAAACGTTGGTTAAAAACGGGGAAATGTTCATTTCAACCCGTTGAACGCGAGTGGCTTGCTACCCTATTAAACTGGGGTTTCAAAGACACCTTCAGAGAACAAAATCCAGAAACTAACGACCAATACTCTTGGTTTGACTATCGTTCAAAAGGGTTTGTTGATAACCGCGGTCTTCGAATTGATGTGGTACTGGCAACGCACGACTTAGCAGCTCGCTGTATCGACACTGGTATAGATTACGAATTACGTGCTATTGATAAACCGTCAGATCATGCGCCTATTTGGTCAGAGTTTAATTAACGATTATGTTGAGCGCGCAATTACAAGGGTTACTGTGGATTGTTGTCATCGTTATCGGCTTTTTAAGCGTTAACAAATCAACATACAGTAATTTATTTAATACCCCAGCAAGACAATCAGGTGTGTTTGCCTGTGCACTGGTTCTCGCTTTGTTATGGCGTATAAAGGCCGGTATTTTACCCGGTCTCGATCTGCATATTTTAGGCATTACCGCAGTTACCCTAACATTAGGTTGGCGTCTTGCTATATTAAGTTGTGTACTCGCAACAGCGCTTTTAACTGCTTTTGGACAAATAACACCTGAATTAGTCGCGTTAAAACTCATTATTAGTGCCTTTATACCGGTGTTATTCACCTATTTAGTTTTTATTGTCTGTTATCACTATTTAGCACGGCATTTTTTTATCTATATATTTGTTTGTAGCTTTTTAACGGCAGGTGTTGTTGCCTGCGTTAACATTATACTCGGTGGTGCTTTTTATTATGCAATAGGTGAATACAGTTGGCATCAGCTGAGCGAGAATTATATTTACCTAAGTCCTATTTTGGCCTTTCCTGAAGCTATGCTAAACGGTATGGCAATCACTGTACTGATCACCTATCGCCCACATTGGGTAAAAACTTTTTTTGATAAGGACTATTTAGGCTCATGAGTCTTCATTACCATTGCCCTATTTGTAAACAGCCACTAGCGCTCAATGATAAAACATTACGATGCGATAATAATCACAGCTTCGATTTTGCCAAAGAAGGCTACGTAAACTTACTCCCTGTGCAAAACAAAAATTCTAAACAGCCTGGCGATTCGTTAGAAATGGTACAGGCTAGGCGCTCATTTTTAGAACAAGGTTATTATGGCTTTTTACAAACGGCTTTAGCCAATATCGTTAAGCCACTTAATGCTGAAATAGTGATTGATTTGGGGTGTGGTGAAGGGTTTTATACTCATGCTATTGCCAACAGCAGCCAAGCCAGCGTATATGGTGTTGATATATCAAAGTCGGCAGTAAAGTATGCTGCAAAACGTTACAAACAATGCCATTTTAGCGTTGCTTCAATCAGCCAAGCGCCTTTTGATGATCAGCTTGCTGACGTATTAGTTAGTGTGTTTGCGCCTTTATTTGACAGTGAACTTGCGCGTCTGATTAAAAATAACGGTCGCTTAATTGTGGCAAGCCCAGGCCCAACGCATTTGAAAGAATTAAAAGATTATATTTATAGCAACGTAAACGAACACACTGAAATAGCAGCACCTGCGGGCTTTGAAAATACATCGCAACAATTAATCACAGAGCAGGTATCGCTTAGATTTAACGATGTTAAAAACTTAATTATGATGACACCATTTGCGTGGAAGTTCAGGCCAGAACATTGGCAAGCACTTGAGCAAAAACAACAGCATAGCGTCACATTGTCATTTTATGTCACGCAATTTACTAAAACTGCTCTTTAGTAAACGTTTTATCCATTTTATCGAACATATCTTTTAGTAATTCGGCAAGCTCCAAATAGCGGGGCTTGTTTTTCCCCATTTGCGCGTCATAACCGTTAGCAACCATTTTTGCAAATAACTCGTTATACCATTGCAGCATAGCGGGCTCTAATTCAGTTTGTGCACGTTTACCCAACCATAAAAGCCCTTGCAATGGCAACGAGATAAAAAACAGACTACTGGCAATCGCTTGGGGCAGAAAATCCGAGCCTAAATAATTAATCTGAAAAAACAGGGTCAGCATGGCTAATATTGGCATTACTGTAATCGCAAGCTCAGTGGCTCTGATCACTTTAAATTCTGCAAATAATGGCGCAACCTCTTTACGCATTGGCCACGTTTTAGCATAAGAACGCCCTAATTGAACTTGCGACATCACACTTTTTTGCATTAATAAATCCTCACCGTCACGGTTTGTAACACTTCAACAAACGTAATACTTATAAAAGTGTAACACAATTATAGCTGCTTTCACTTTATCGGTAAAAATGCTTAATTTCATAAGTAAAACTCACAAAAAGCATAAATTATCGAAAGAATTTCACAAAGCCCTTTCAATAAAGTCAACTACACTTTAGTCTACACTCATTTGAGCCTACAGGGCTTATACATCAACCAAGTGTACTGATTAATACTTAAATGGAAAATGAATCTATGCCAACACTCCCAAATAATCCAAACCATGTTTTGGTACTCAATTGTGGAAGCTCAAGTCTGAAGTTTGCGATTATTGATGCAAACACAGGAAACGACATTATTTCAGGTTTAGCTGAGCGCCTAGGTGATGATGCTCCCTCAATCAAATATAAGTTTAAGGGAGAAAAAACCACTATCAAGCTTGCTGCTAATCAAGCACATGCTCATGCAATTGATACGCTGGTTGATTTAATAAAAGATCACAACCTAGACGAGCAATTAGTGGCAGTGGGTCATCGTGTAGTTCATGGCGGCGAGCATTTTACCCAATCTGTGTTAATCGACGAAAGCGTCATTGCAGGTATTACCCAAGCAGCCACATTAGCTCCTTTACATGGCCATGCTAATTTACTGGGTATTTCATCTGCACAAGCATCATTTAAAAATTTACCGCAAATAGCCGTGTTTGATACCGCATTTCATCAGACCATGGGTGAAGTTGCTTACCTATATGCTCTGCCTTATAAGCTTTATAAAGACTTTGGGGTTAGACGCTATGGATTTCATGGCACTAGCCATTTTTATGTAGCAGGTCAAACCGCTAAAATGTTGTCTATACCTGTTGAAGAAAGTAACTTTATTAGCGCCCACTTAGGCAATGGCTGCTCTGTGTGTGCGATCAAAAATGGTAAAAGTGTCGATACCAGCATGGGCTTAACCCCGCTTGAAGGACTTGTGATGGGTACCCGTTGTGGCGACATTGACCCAGGGCTATTTAACTTTTTAACTACGCAGCTTGATTACACTTCGCAGCAAATTGATGACCTGCTAAATCAAAAAAGTGGCTTATTAGGAATAAGCGAGCTATCAAACGATTGCCGTACTATTGAAGAGGCTGCCATTGCTGGCAACTCGCAAGCCATGCTGGCACTTAATATGTTTTGCTACCGCTTAGCAAAACAAATAGCCGCCTATATGGTACCGCTGCAAAAATTAGATGCGCTTATTTTTACCGGTGGGATTGGCGAGAATTCCGATATCATTCGCGAAAAAGTACTCACACAGTTAGCCTTTTTAGGTATCAATTTAGACCCTCAAGCAAACCTTGATGCACGGTTTGGCCAAGCTGGATTAATTAGTACCACCAATTCAACAAGCAAAGCGGTGGTTATGCCAACCAACGAAGAATGGGTTATTGCACTTGATGCCGCAAACATCAGCAAGGAGTTATAATATGGCTCGTCGTATTATGTTGGTTCCTATCTCTACAGGGGTAGGTTTAACCTCAGTATCAGTTGGTTTAGTAAGAGCACTGGAACAAAAGACGGTTAAAGTTAATTTTTTTAAACCTATCGCCCAACCGCGCGCAGGCGAAACTGGCCCTGAAAAGTCTACTCAAATTGTCACTCAAGGCTCACCAATTAACCCGCCAACACCGTTTGCACTCGATTACGCAGAGCAAATGATTGGCGATGGTAAAGGTGATGATTTATTAGAGGAAATTGTTGAGCGTTTTCAAAGTAAAATAAACGATGATGAAGTGGCCATAATCGAAGGAATGGTGCCTACTCGTCGCCAACCTTATGCGGGTCGCATAAACCGTGAAATTGCACAAACCTTAGGGGCCGATATTGTATTTGTGCTTACTCCTGGAAATTACAGTATTACGCAAATTGAAGATCGCCTTGAAATTGCTGCCGGAAATTACGGTGGCATAGATCACCCTCGTGTTCTGGGTTGTATTTTCAACAAAGTAAATGCCCCTCTAGATGAAGAAGGTCGCGCTCGCGCTGATTTAGTCGATACTTACAGGCCAGAAGCACTTGATAACGAGCTTAATCGCCTAGCCTCTTTACCTATTTTTAGAAAAAATCCTTTTATGTTACTTGGCGCAATTCCATGGGACTTTGAGCTAGTAGCGCCGCGCGTTAAAGATTTAAGTGCTTATTTAAAAGCCACTATTATTAACGAAGGCGATATGGTGCACCGTCGTCTTAGACGCATTACTTTTTGTGCACGCACAGTATCAAATATTCTAAATTACTTTACTCCAGGTGCATTGCTGGTTACCCCAGGTGATCGTTCAGATATACTGGTTGCAGCCTGTTTGTCTGCTATGAACGGTACCAAACTAGGTGCTATTTTGCTCACAGGTGGCTTTGAGCCTGAGCCGCGTATTATGGCGTTGTGCGAACAGGCCATGCAAACAGGTCTGCCTATTTTAGCAACCGAAGGCGATACTTGGCGTACCTCATTATTGCTGCATAACTTTAACCTAGAAGTGCCAAGCGATGATGAACAACGCATTGAAAAAGTAAAAGATCATAATGCAGAATATATAGATTCTGATTGGTTAGACAGCTTAGCTAAAAGTGTTGGGAAAACGCGTAAACTATCTCCTCCTGCTTTTAGATACTTATTAACTGAAAAAGCTCGCAAAGCCGATAAAACAATTGTACTACCTGAAGGTAACGAACCCAGAACCATTAAAGCAGCCGCTATTTGTGGCCAGCGCGGCATTGCTAAAACTATTTTATTGGGTGACCGTGATGAAATATTACGTATTGCAGAGCAACAAGGCATTGAGCTTAACGATCATGTAACTGTAATTGAGCCAAGCAGTATCATAAATGATTACGTAGCACCTATGGTGGAAATTCGTAAAAATAAGGGTCTTACCGAAGTAGTCGCCCAAGAGCAGCTTCAAGATCATGTGGTACTTGGTACTATGATGCTAGAGCAAGGTAAAGTCGATGGCCTGGTATCAGGTGCGGTAAACACCACTGCCAATACCATTCGCCCACCGTTACAGTTAATTAAAACCGCGCCAGGTTCATCATTAGTGTCATCTGTATTCTTTATGCTATTGCCTGATCAGGTTTTGGTTTATGGTGATTGCGCTATTAATCCCGATCCTAATGCCGAACAACTGGCCGACATTGCAATTCAATCTGCCGACTCAGCAGCGGCATTTGGCATTGAGCCTCGCGTAGCCATGATAAGTTACAGTACGGGTGATTCAGGCAGTGGGGCTGATGTAGAAAAAGTGCGAGCGGCAACTAAGCTTGCCCAGCAAAAGCGCCCTGATCTAATTATAGATGGGCCACTACAGTACGATGCGGCAATTATGGAAAGTGTAGCAATTAAAAAAGCACCAAACAGCCCTGTTGCGGGCAAAGCAACGGTGTTTATATTCCCTGATTTAAATACCGGCAACACCACGTATAAAGCGGTACAACGAAGCGCTGATTTAATCAGTATCGGTCCTATGTTACAAGGGATGCGTAAACCGGTTAACGACTTAAGCCGTGGCGCATTAGTCGATGACATAGTGTACACCATTGCTTTGACAGCCATACAAGCAGCACAAGTTGAGGCACTTAATTAACCCCTTTCATTTACATGTGCCTTTTATAGCCTAGCCAATTTTTAATTAATTATTAATAGGTTAGGCTATTTATACCTTACAACCCCCAAGCTTATCCACAGAAATTGTGGACAATTATTTTTTAATTATTAAAAACTTTAGCAACGGCTAAGTTTGAGCCTTTAATTTAGATTCAATACTCTATACTATAAAGCTATTATATTGCTGCTAGCGATGGGTTTTATGTCAAAACAAACACTACAACTACACAGTACTGTTTTATCAATTCATAGTTTAGCGCTTGATGCTGACATTCCCCCTGCACTGTTAAAACAACCATTGTTTTTTATTTCAAAAACGCACGATGAACTGTCGGTTGTCTGCCCTGATGAGTTTATAATTGACAGCCAAGATACAGAGTCAAATTGGCAAGCACTGGAAGTAATTGGCCCCTTAGGGTTTTCGTTAACCGGTATCATGGCAAATATTTCAGGGGTGTTAGCAAGAGCTGGCGTGTCAATTTTTTCAATTTCAACCTATGACACCGACTATATTTTAGTAAAAAAGCAAACAGTCAACAAAGCGATGGCTGCTCTTAGAGCCGATGGCTACAATGTGGTAACTTAATTAATAATGAAATCTGAAGACGTTAGCTATTTAACTAAAAATAAAATTGGCCGAAGCGCGATACAAATAACTAGCCCATTCAGTGGCAAAGTTATGCAGATGGACGCCCACCCTGAAGCTTTTTTCCGCTTTGGAACTTTGGGGCCTGGGATTATTGTCAGCTTAACCAGCCATAAAGTGTTAGCGCCATTTAATGGCACTTTATTGCAAGTTAAAAGCGGCGGGTGCGAATTTATTCTAAAAGCTAAAAATGGCTTAAAAGTATTAATAAACTTAGCCGTACCTGATTCTCAAACTCTCACACATACTCATATTGCTCAGCTTAATGGCAGCAAAATAACCAAAGGCCAACGGCTTGCTTATTTTGATTTGCGTGAACTCGATGCGCCTATTTTAGCCAGCCTTATCATACTCAATGGCCACGATTTAGGCACTTTTCATTATTCTCACCCGCAGGTCAATGCAGGTGTAGATACCTTATTAACTATTATCAAAAAGAAGTAGATTTATGATCACTCTCTATGGCATTAGCAACTGCGACACTATTAAAAAAGCAAAAAAATACTTAAGCGATAATGACATCGTATTCACTTTTCATGACTATCGTAAAGACGGCGTTAATCACAGTATGGTCAGCGATTTTGCAGAGCATATTGACTGGGAGCAACTTGTTAATAAACGTGGTACAACGTATAGAGCATTGTCAGATGAGCAAAAGCAAAGCTTAACTAAGCAAACTGCTATCGATTTATTGGTTGAACAACCGGCGATAATTAAACGCCCTGTTCTTATTAATAACGGGCAATACCATTTAGGCTTTAAAGCAGCCCAGTACGATGAGATCTTTAAATAATGACTCACCCAGTAATTACCCTAGCCCAAGCTTTAATCCAGCGTGAATCCGTTACCCCTGAAGATGCAGGCTGCCAACATATGATGAATGAGCGTCTAAGCGCAATTGGCTTTGACATCGAATCGCTGTTTTTTACCGACACCCTCAACACTTGGGCACGAAAAGGGTCGCAATCACCACACTTTTGTTTTGCCGGTCATACCGATGTGGTGCCCACTGGGCCTGAAAAAAATTGGCAGCACCCCCCTTTTGCTGGGCTAATTGAAGACGGATTATTACATGGCCGTGGCGCAGCCGACATGAAAGGCTCACTAGCTGCCATGGTTGTAGCAACAGAGCGTTTTGTAACCAAGCACCCTGATCACAAAGGCTCTATCTCGTTTTTGATCACCTCAGATGAAGAGGGCCCTTTTATCAACGGCACTACCCGCGTAATAGATACTTTAGAAGAGCGCGGAGAAAAAATTGATATGTGTCTTGTTGGCGAGCCTTCATCGCGCGATGTGCTCGGAGATGTGGTTAAAAATGGCCGTCGTGGTTCACTCACTGGTTTTTTAACTATAGCCGGTGTACAAGGGCATGTGGCTTACCCACACTTAGCGCAAAACCCAATTCATTTATCCACGCCAGCTTTAACCGAATTAAGCCAAACTGTGTGGGATATGGGTAACGACTTCTTTCCTGCCACCAGCTTTCAAATCTCTAACATTAATGGCGGCACAGGTGCCGGTAATGTGATCCCTGGTGAGCTTGAAGTACAATTTAACTTTAGGTTTAGCACCGAAGTTACTCATCAGCAGCTGCAACAAAAAGTGAACGCGATTTTACAAAAACACAATTTGAATTACGAACTAAATTGGATTGTAAACGGCCTACCGTTTTTAACCGATCACGGTCCGTTAGTTGATGCTACAGTCGCTGCCATTAAATCAGTAACTGGCTTAACCACTAACTTAGAAACAACAGGTGGAACATCAGATGGCCGCTTTATTGCCCAAACAGGCGCTAAAGTAATCGAGCTGGGGCCACGTAACGCCACAATTCATAAAGTGGATGAGTGTGTCAGTACAGACGACCTAATCGCGCTGGCGGATATTTACGAGCAAATATTAGAACAACTGTTAACTTAATGAATGCAAATAAAGAACTCATACAATGCATCACCGGGCAAAGTGATGCACACCTAGTTGCTATACAAAACCATTATTTGCATGCCAATATTGTCAACGACTTTATTGCACTGCAATCAGCGGCCGCATCCGCTGGCTTTGATTTATGTATTGCATCAAGCTTTCGGGATTTTAATCGTCAATCGGCTATTTGGAATGCTAAATTTTCAAATAAGCGCGTGGTGTTAAACAAAGCGCAACAAGCCGTTGAACTAAATTCACTGAGTGATATTGAAAAATGTACCGCCATAATGCTTTACTCTGCACTGCCAGGTGCAAGTCGCCATCATTTAGGCACTGACTTAGATATTTTTGATAAAAGCGCAGTGAGTGACGATTATGAGTTGCAACTAACCCCCGATGAATATCAGCATGGCGGACCTTTTGCCGAACTGAGTCAATGGCTAGACACTCACCTAGCAGAATTTGGATTTTATCGGCCTTATCAGCACGATTTAGGCGGTGTTGCCCCTGAGCTTTGGCATATTAGCCACATTGCGCAGTCAGAGCAGCTTATGAGCCATTTATCACTTGAGGTATTACACAATTGTATTAAAGAGAGTGATTTATTAGGTAAAGACGCTATTTTAACCCACTTACCTGCTTTATATGAGCGCTTTGTGATCAATGTCAGTCCACCAGCTAAGCAGTATTAGTTAGTTTTTTTATTTAACGTAAAAACCAATATCGCTAATAAAATGATACTGCTGGAGAGCATAAATTGCAGAGTTAATGTTTCCGATAAAAATACCGCTCCTGCAATAGCCGCCAAAACGGGCACGCATAACTGCACTATAGCTGCATGCGTGCTTTTTAATAATGGCATAGCCACATACCAAATACTGTAACCAACACCCGATGCTATCGCACCTGAGCCGATGGCAAGTAACACCCCTTCCATACGAATATTCTTAAGCTGGCTCATGCCCACCACAATCAAAATAGGTAGCACCAATAAGCTGCGAATAAAGTTATAAGTAGTGGCCCTAAGTGGTGACACACAAGCTTTGCCTCTAATGCTATAAATTCCCCATGCCACGCCACTTATGCTCATTAATAATGCCGCCATTAACGGTGGTGCTGTTTGCGAGGGTAGCATTAAGTAAACAAAAGCCGCAAACGCCACAATAAATGCAAGCCATTGCACAGCAGATAAGCGCTCTTGTTTATATATACCCCAACTAATCATGGTAAATTGCACCGCAGAAAATAAAATAAGCGCGCCCATGCCGGTATCTAGCTCTATATAGGCAACAGAAAAACACAGCGCGTATATCAGCAAGCTCGCACTGCTTCGCCAACTTCCGGTATCATTAATAACGGGGCTACTTAATTGTGCTTTTTTATTTAACTGCCTTGTATAGAGCAGCATAATAATAGCCAAACACACTGCCCCGCTGAGTAGCCGTATAACAGTAAAATTCCACGCATCAATATAACCTTGGGCTAACGCTAAACGACACAATAACGAATTGGCAGCAAAAGCAACTAACGCGATAATAGTAAACAGAGTGGCTTTCAAATGAATTCCTAACCTAAAAAATAGCACCGCTTTAGACACGGTTACGTTAATTATTAACCTTTAGACGTTAACATGATTATTTTTTAATAATAAAGGGTTTTTAATCTATGTTTATACACTACGCTTTTTTACAATCTTTCACACCTACATTTATAAGCCATGTGTTAACCTTATAAGATAGATAAAAGGAGTGCGTGTGCATCACATTTTAATTTTCAGTTTTTGCTTTATTGTAAGTGGTTGCAGCACTATAGGCTTTGACGATCTGTTTAATGATTATGCCACAAACACCACCCCTGTTAGGCAAGCTATTAGTAATAATAATATTGAAAATGCACGCGCCCTTATAAAAACCAACAGTAAAGCACATAGTAATTATTTACTGAACCAATTAGAGCAAGGCCGTATTGCTGATTTAGCGAATAACCCAGACAGTGCGCAAACATATTTTGAAACTGTCTACCAACAAATGCAAGCTAAGCGCCAAGCAGCCCAAATACAAGTAAGTGCAGGGCTTGAGCAAAGTAATGCGCTGTTAACCAACGACTCAGCGATAGGTTATATCCCCCCTGCTTACGAAATGAGTATGTTGCATAGCTACAAAGCACTTAATTATGTTTATAAACGCGATATTGAGAGCGCGTTAGTTGAAGTACGCCGTGCCAATAAAGTACAAGTTGATGCACTACTTGATAATCAAAGCGAGTTTGATAATGCCATTGCCCAAGCACAGCAACACTACCCAGATATGGATAATTTAATTCGCTCGGTAAAAAATGGCTTTCAAAATGCGTACACGTTTTACTTATCAGGGTTGTTATATGAAACGGCAAAGCAAGGCGATGATGCCTACATAGACTATAAAAAAGCGCTCGAAATACAACCTAACAATCCTTATTTACAGCAAGATATATTGCGCCTTGCTAAGCAGCAAGGTTTTGCGGATGACTACCAGCAATTTAAGCGACAGTTTGGTGAAGTAAACGCCATAGATAAAAATCAAGGCGAAGTAGTTATATTATTTGAACAAGGCCTGATACCAAAACAGCACGAGTTTAAGTTGCGATTGCCTATTTATACTTCGCAGGGAGATGCCCGCTTTTATAGCCTAGCAATGCCCGTTTATATAAATACGGCCTACAGCAGCGCCGTAAATAATATAAAAGTTAATAATCAAGTATTAGCATTAAGTCCGTTAGTGCATTTAGAAGCACTGGCTGCTAAAACGTTAGAGCAGCAAGTAGCTGGACGTGTTTCAAGGCAAATATTACGCCTTGTCGCTAAAGAAAAAATGCGTGCAGAGCTTGCGCGCAGTGCCGGTGATGTGGGGAACATTTTAGCAAATTTATATAATCTTGCATCTGAGCAAGCAGATACGCGCAGTTGGCTTACACTGCCTAATCAGATCAGCCTTGCTCGCAGTGCCGTAAAAGCAGGCGAACATACTTTAAATGTTGGCTCACAACCGCCAATAAATTTTACCGTTAGTAAGCAAGGGTTAACGTTAATCTACCTAACCTCTGTTAATAACTATTTTAACTCCCATGTAGTGCAACTTTAGGAGCCATCATGAAATACATACTTCCCGTTATTGCGTTAATTATGCTCAGCGCATGTAGCAGCCGACCTGTAACCTCAGGTATTGGGGTTGAGCAAACTGCCGACGCTTACAAAGAGCAGCTCAACGTTAATAACCCGCAATTAGCTAAAAAGCTTTTAATTAGTGATGTAAAAACGCGTCAAACAAATAACCTGACCGATGTAGTGGTTACTTTAGCGAGTACCTATAAAAAGTCGCAATACTTACAGTATCAATTTAACTGGTTTGATAAAGATGGCTTTGTTATTAAAGGCAACCACTCACCGTGGCAAGCCCTAACATTATTTGGCTTTGCTAAAACTCAGCTTGCAGGACTAGCACCTAGCTCTGATGCCGTTACTTTCTCATTAGCTGTAAGAGAAGTTTCAACCGACGCACAAGAATTTAAAGATTAAAGGAAATCATGATGATCAATAAACAATTTAAATCACTGTCTAGTTATGCAATTTTAGGCCTAGCGGCACTGACACTGTCAGGCTGTGCCAACAAAGCGGTTGTCAGCTATGGTGATGCCCAAGCCGTAGAAACCACAGATATAAACTTTGGCTCTACTGACTTACAAAAAGTTGCCTCGCAAATGACCGACTCTCTGCTTAGTTCGCCTGTGGTTGGTACTATGACCGCCAATACACGCCCTGTGGTATTTGTAGAGCGTATTAAAAATAAAACCAGTGAACACATAGATACAGAATCAATCACCGACTCAATCTCTACTCAATTACTGCGTAGCGGCAAATTTAGATTTGTTGATATGACCCGTGTAGAGGCGGTTCGTGAGCAAATTACATTTCAAAACGAAGACGCCTTAGTCAACCCAAGTACTGCGGTGGCTTTTGGTAAGCAAATTGGTGCGCAATATATGCTGTACGGTAACCTATCAAGCATTGTTAAATCTAATGCAGATAAAGCCGATGTGTACTACAAATTTACAATGCGTTTAATGGATATGCAAAGCGGCCTTGTTGAATGGGCTGACGAAACTGAAATTCGTAAAACGCGTGAAAAATCAACGTTTGGTTGGTAATAACAGGAGCGAATTATGAAAACGCTTAGCTTAATTTTATGCGCTTTATTAGTAGTAAGTACCCCAACGTTTGCCAAGTACGAACGCAATAAAGCCGTTCCTGTACAGCAAGTACTATTTGGTAAAGTAAAGTCGGTTCGCACTATTACTGAGCAACAATTAGTACAAGACAAAAGTAACGGCTGGAAAACCTTTGGCGGTGCCTTACTAGGCGGTGTTATTGGTAACCAGTTTGGCGGCGGCAGTGGTCGAACTGTAGCGACTATTTTAGGATCGGTGATTGGTGGTAACGTTGCTCATAATCAGCAGCAAACACAGCGCTATGAAAACACACAGCTCGTTGAATTACTGATACAAGTAGAAAGTGGTGAGCAATTTATGGTGGTACAAGACAACGATCCCGCTATGCGTTTTCACCAAGGGGATAATGTTCGCCTGATCTACTTAACCAATAACACGGTGCGAGTAGATAGCGCGTATTAATATTCTTTTGACGGCATAGCTGAAAAAACCTAACTTAGGTAACTAAGTTAGGTTTTTTTAAAGGTAATTACGCTTATTTTTAAGCTGGTTCTTTTGCCCAAAGCTGCTCATTTTCATGCATTTCATATAAGCCATGAGCACGGTTTATAAGTAAGTTTGCAAAGTCGGCTTGGGTTTTATCTCGTGCACCCGCGGTAATAATTTGGTCGGCCTTTAACTGCCACTGCAATGAAAAATAACGCATGGCATCACGTGCATCTTTTGCTGCAGACGCTTCAGCGTGATCAGTTGGTAAACGACCGGTGATCACCCAGTAGCTTTTACCGTTTTGCGCTTTAAATTTCCAAAGCGCGCATAAAGGCGCTAAAAAACGGCTTTCTTTTTCAAGCAAGGTTTTAGGCATAATGCCTTTTTCAGCTAAATGTTTTTGCGCATTTTGAAAACATTCGCGCTGCCATTGAATTTCTTGTTGCTGAAGTTCAGCTTGCTGCTCTGGTGTTAATGGTTTTTGTTCTTGTTGCTGCATTTTAATAACCTTTTTACTTCTTTGTTTACACTTTAAGGGCATAACAAATAAGGCGCAAGCATAAATAGCGTGCTTAACACCTTATTCACAGCTGTTTGCTGGGTTTTTAAGCAAAGTACACTTACTTTATGTTGTGATCAAACGAACCCACAGCACCTGGGAATACCACTGGCGACTCAATACCCTGTTTATTCACGCTAGCAACTCCAAAATAGTAGTTATCAATAACCACATTTTTTAGGGTAAATTCACTGACCTTATCAACCCATTGACTGTATTGCCATTGTGGTTCACTAGTATATCGCCAGTATATACGATAGCCTGCTACATTTTTATCCTCTGTTGGCTGCCAAGAAAGAGTGGTACTGGCGCGTACGGCACCACTAATTTTCACCTCTTTTGGTGGCGCAGGAGCCCACGCCATTGACGCAAGGCTTACCGCATTTAACGAGGTAAGTTTTGCGGCGTAATCAAAATCCACCCCATCAATAGTATCACCGTACACTACCCCATTTTCGATGCGCAGGTCTTGATGTTGGCGATCATAATGCTCGTTGGTTTCCATAATGCGCACAGCCGCAAAACCCGCATCATTAAACGGACGATGATGCCCGCCTCGTGCAAAACGGTCGAGTCTGTATACCAGCATGGTATCTAAGTTCTCAATGTATTTATCAGCAATGGTGTCTATGTAACGCGCTAAATTACGGCTCGCTGAGTCAACTTCGCCGCCAGTAAAACGACGAGTACGGGCTTGTTCCTTAGTTTCAACTACACGCGTACCTTCAGAAAAAATACGTGCAGTGGTGTTATCGGTTACGCCATTAATGCCGGTAATGTTACCAATCATGTCGTTATTTAAAACACCATGAACCTGCCAGTTATTTTTTTGTGCATAAGCAGTTAAAATTTTACCGCCAAATAAACCTTGCTCTTCACCTGAGAGTGCTGCATATACCACTGAGCCATTAAATGTATATTGCGATAACACCCGTGCCGCTTCAATCACACCGGCAACCCCTGATGCATTATCGTTTGCCCCAGGTGAATCGCTAGTAAAATCCATAACATCACTAACGCGTGAGTCTATATCTCCCGACATCATCACCATACGGTTAGGATCGGTGTTACCGCGCTGAATCGCAATTATGTTAACCACTTCCACGGGTTCAGGAATGCGCTTTTCACCCGAGATGGTTTGTTTTACTTCTAGTATCTCTAAACAGCCACCACACTGTGCCGAAATTGCTTCAAATTCTTTTTTTATCCAGCGTCTTGCCGCGCCAATACCACGGGTATCCGATTTAGTTTCAGATAAAGTATGGCGGGTACCAAAATCCACTAACGTTTGAATATCATCTCCAATACGCTGCGCTGAAATTTGATCTGCAATATTGTGCAATGATGCTTGTTGTGTGGTTTGTGCAGCCACACTATAAAATGACGCGCTACAAACAGATGCAACCGCACTATACTTAATAATCCGAGTAACTAACTTTAAAGGTGAAATTGACATAGCAGTTTAATCCTTATTGTTGATGTTTTTAAAATGACAGCTCTGCAGGTATACAGCAATGCATTTGAGATAGACGTTAAAAACCTCAGGTTAAATTACATTTAATTAACACGCTTAGTTTAGCTATCGCTTGCTCAGTTTCTAGTTTAATAAAAATAATCACTTATGCTGTTTTGTACGTATATTAAAGAGAGAAACACGATTAATCAGCTATCATTTTATATACCCAGTTTAAAAATAATAAGGTGCTGTAAAAATATGAAGAAACACGAAGAATTACCTGAGGATCATGTTGACCCGCTTATGCAGTATTTACATCATGCGATTCGCTTTGCTATTAAAATATTAGCGGTGCTCATGGTGCTAGTTATTTTTTGGAGTATTGCTGATGTAGTATATGTTTTATATATGCGATTGAGCTCTCCCCCTTACTTTTTATTAAACATTGAAGACATTCTGCAAACCTTTGGTGCTTTTATGGTGGTGCTTATTGCGGTAGAAATATTTACCAATATTCGTTTATATTTAGGCTCCAGTTCACTTCCGGTTGAGCTGGTCATTGCCACCGCACTAATGGCTGTGGCGCGTAAAATTATTGTTTTAGATTTAAAATTAGTGACCTCAGAGCAAATTATTGGCCTTGCATTAGTGACTTTAGCCTTAGGTATATCTTACTGGCTGGTAAAAAATAAAACCGGTCATACAAAACTGTAAATCGTTAACTTAACTTAAGATAACAGCTAAATACCTCATTCCCACTGCGCCTTTGCGCTTTACAATGGTATAGTGGGATACCTCTATAAATACTTAATAAGCTTCTAATATGTATCGATTATTTGAACGGATGACTAAACCGTTCCCGGAGCGTTCTCCATCTCAGCCTCCTAATACCTTATTTGCCTTTTGCCGCCATTACACCAAAGGCATGGAACTGTCGTTAGTGCTTATGTCGCTCAGTGCCGCATTATTAGCTATTTTAGAAGTGTCTTTATTTAGTTACATGGGGCAACTGGTTGACTGGCTCGGCGAGTACACCCCTAACGAGCTATTTTCACAGCAACAATCCGAATTAATAAAGATGGGGTTAATGCTCTTGGTCGTGATGCCCATGGTAGTCTTTTTTAGGTCGGCTATTTTACACCAAGCACTGCTGGGCAACTATCCGATGTCGATACGTTGGTTAGCGCACCGTTATTTATTACGCCAAAGTGTTAGCTTTTATCAAAATGAATTTGCCGGAAGAATAGCTACTAAAGTGCTGCAAACCTCATTGGCCGTGCGTGAGTCAGTCACTAAGTTACTTGACGTATTGATGTACATTGCCGTTTATTTTGGCTCAATGGTGTTTTTAGTAGCCGCCTCAGATTGGCGCTTAATGCTGCCGTTATTAGTGTGGTTAGCATTATATATTTGCGTGCAAATTTACTTTGTACCACGGTTAAAAAGCATTGCTAGCTCACAAGCTGATGCACGCTCAGAAATGACTGGCCGTATTGTTGATAGCTACACCAATATTTCAACCATTAAGCTGTTTTCTTATACTCAACGCGAAGAGCAATATGCTAAACAAAGCATGGATGTATTTTTACAGCCTGTATATAAACAAATGCGTTTGGTAACCAGCCTTAACGTGGTTATTCAAAGCTTGAACTATTTACTGGTATTTTCGGTGGCAGCAGTGTCTTTGTATTTATGGTCGTTAAGTGCCATTAGTGCGGGGGCTATTGCAGTAGCATTGAGTTTGTCGTTAAGGCTTAATGGTATGGCCCAATGGATCATGTGGGAAATTAGCAGCTTATTTGAAAACATTGGTACCGTAGCCGATGGCATGCGCACCCTTTCAAACCCGATTGCGGTTGATGACAAGCCAAAAGCCGATAGTTTAAAAGTAACTCAAGGTTCAATCGACTTTAACAATGTACACTTTAATTATGGTAAAGCCGCTAATGAAAATAACCGAGGTCCAGTAATTAACGGTTTAAACTTAAATATTAAACCGGGCGAAAAAATTGGCTTAGTGGGTCGCTCTGGCGCGGGTAAATCCACATTAGTTAACTTGTTGCTACGTTTTTACGATACAGACAAAGGCTGTATTAGTATTGATGGCCAAAATATAACTGATGTAAGCCAAGAAAGCCTTCGCCGCTATATCGCTATGGTCACCCAAGACACCTCACTACTGCACCGCTCAGTAAAAGACAACATCTTATACGGCAGACCTGATGCAACCGAAGCGGAAATGCTCGATGCGACCAAACAAGCCAAAGCTCTCGATTTTATAAACGATTTAGAAGACAGCAAAGGCAATAAAGGCTTTGAGGCACAAGTGGGCGAACGAGGAGTAACCCTCTCGGGCGGGCAACGCCAGCGGATTGCGATTGCTCGGGTGTTACTTAAAAACGCGCCTATTCTTATACTTGATGAAGCCACCAGCGCTTTAGACTCAGAGGTAGAAGCAGCTATTCAAGCAAGCTTAGATGATTTAATGACAGGCAAAACGGTTATTGCTATTGCACACCGATTATCAACCATTGCACAAATGGACAGGCTTATTGTGCTTGATGAAGGTGGCGTTGTAGAGCAAGGCAGTCACGATGAGTTAATTGCCCAAGGCGGCATTTACGCTGCACTGTGGGCACATCAAACTGGCGGCTTTATTGGTATTGAATAAAAAAACCATCTCAGAGTAGGTCATCATTTGGCCTGCTCTTGTTTACTAAAATTTAACTTTATTATTGATTTTAAACGCTATTTATAGCCTTTTAGTCGAATTTTATAGCCCACCTCTTGCCTCACTGTTTTTATAATGTCACATTCGCGACTGACTTTTTTATCATTCATCAGGCAATTCACCATGTCTTTATTAAGCAAACATAAATACACCCTTTATGGAGTGCTCGCTATTTTACTTTGGAGCAGTTTAACTGCCTTTATTCGTGATTTATCAGAATTATTTAGCCCAATTGGCGGTGCCGCTTTAATTTATAGCGTCAGTGCGATTTTTTTAATGTTAGTCATGGGTGTACCAAAGCTAAGCAATTATCCAAAACGCTATTTAGTCTTTGGTGGCAGCTTATTTGTTATTTACGAAATATGTTTGGCTTTATCGCTTGGCTTTGCAAATAGTCGCCAGCAAGCGTTGGAAATGGCGATTATTAACTACCTTTGGCCAGCGTTAACCATTTTATTATCGATTATTGTTAACCGCATTAAAGTAAGCGTATTAGTCTACCCGAGCATACTGATTGCGTTTTTAGGGGTTGCATGGTGCATTGCAGGTAATAGTGGTTTATCTGTAGGAGTATTAACCGCTAATATTAGTGACAATCCATTACCCTACTCCATGGCGTTTGCAGCGGCGTTTATTTGGGCTGTGTATTGCAGTGTAACGGTAAAACTTAGCGAGGGTAAAAATGCCATTAGTGTATTTTTTGCAGCCACGGCAATCTCTTTATGGATAAGTTACGGATTGAGTAATGAACCCAGCTTTGAGTTTAGCCTAGATTCTAGCTTTACCTTAGTATTGGCAGGCGTGGTTATTGGTGGAGGTTACGCACTGTGGAACCAAGCAATCATTGGCGGTAACCTAGTGTTGTTAGGCACCTTGTCTTACTTTATCCCTGTGTTATCAACACTATTTGCTGCAATTTACTTATCAGTATCGCTCACCAGCGCATTCTGGCAAGGCGTTGTGTTAGTGACATTAGGCTCATTAATGTGTTTTATTGTGACCCGAAAAACAAAGCCAGCCCAATAAAATATGTAAGCGAAAAGCTAGAGGCTGTCTGCTTTTCGCTTTAATCATTTACTTAACTGGCTAATCGCAGTCCTAACAGCACTAACATCACAATGTTTGCTATCACACTGATTAAAAAGAAGTAACTACGCGGGCTGGGGTTTTTCTCGGTGGCAATTGCGTAATACAGTGCCATATGAATTAAACGTGCAATCACATATACCCAAATACATATTGCAAATACCGAGCTGTGGTAATTCATCACAAAAGCAAATAAAACCGTTCCTATAAACAACGCGCTGTTTTCTAGGGTGTTATGAAAAGTACGATGAGCCCTAAACATAAAGCTCTCATGAGATAGCTCTTTATCTATTTTTCCTGGCACTGCACCGGGCTGTTTAGCCTTACTAAACGTCGCCACAGCCCACTGAACTAACATCATAATTAAGTA
The DNA here is from genome assembly GCF_000239875.1 of Pseudoalteromonas sp. BSi20311. Taxonomy (NCBI): domain Bacteria; kingdom Pseudomonadati; phylum Pseudomonadota; class Gammaproteobacteria; order Alteromonadales; family Pseudoalteromonadaceae; genus Pseudoalteromonas; species Pseudoalteromonas sp. BSi20311. The sequence continues at coordinate 28,244 of NZ_BADU01000046.1, forward strand.
TAAATAAAATGCTACAAACGCAGAATGTGCAATATCGGTCATTGTTTTTTCCTTTGTGTTGTTATTAGAGTAATAGTTACAGCAACTATTAAGCCAAATTTAAACCACTGATATGTATATAAATTATTTTATAAAATATACATTTTTTGTAATAGATTCCTGCTTTATATAAAAATTACGGTGTTTATGTAATGTATATCAAACCGCAAGCCAACATTAATACTAATTACGTATTTTATAAATTTAACTTGAGCATTTATTCTAATTATTGTTTTATAGTGTTACTAGAAACGGAACGGCGGAATTTGTATGAAAAATAAAATAACCAAATCTTTAGCTACAGCGGCATTATTGAACTTTATATCAGTACCTGCTTTTTCAGCTCAAGCTCATATTGAAAATGCAGAAAACTTGGTACAGCAAGCTCAATACAAAAACGTAGCAACTATTAAGCGTAATTTCGCAAAGCAAGTAGCGCTTAATTATTCAGTATTGAATGCTGATTTAAAACAATCAGTAAATAAATATAACTTAGTTTTAAATGCTGATCAGTTATCAACTGTAGCACGGCATACAAAGCGTAATATAAGTCAGGCAAATAGCGCCTTACAACAACTTAAAGGCTTACCAAACAATACAGGAAGCTTGTTACAAGTCCGTTTGGCAAGTGAGTCCATGCTTACTGATTGGCAACAAGGAGAAAGCCCTTTATTCGCATTTGCACCCGCTGGTGACGATAGCCAATGGAGCGAGATTGAAGCGTTCGATCAGTTTGGTGACATTCATTATCTGAGCGTTGACCAAATGCCAACCCAACCTGTTTTTATTGTGGAGTTAGATCAACAAAAAGTACAGGATGCGGGTATTGCAGTAATGAAAGGAATTTTGTCTGCTAACAAGTTCAGCAAAAACATGGTTAGCCCACAAAATCAATTAAGTAATGAGCAGCCATTACAAACTAGCGTGCTAAAAAAAATACATTTAGAGGATGATAAAGAACCTTGGATTTCAGGAAAGGCAGAAGTTTATGCCATCGTAACGGGGATTAATCCTAGCAGAGATGAACCAATATTAGATATTGTTGATTTACCTTATTTAGATCATGACCAAACCACTTACAGCCCTAATCAGGTTTTAATTCATTGGCAACGTTATCGTTGGCAAGCGGTCGATTTGCTTTTAATGGAGCAAGATGACAACACTAATTATAAAACCTTAGCAATGAAATTATTAGAAATATCAGAGCAAGTAATGGCAAGTATCCCTGATTTACAAGCACAGGGCTATACTATTATTCCTAAACTTACTAATGAATTGCTTAAAGCAATGCCTGATGAATGGTTTACCAATAATGATGATTATGTTGATGTTTTTTACACGCTATTTGAAAACAAAGACTATCAAGAATATAAAGGGGCCAGCAGTAATGCTACTATTACCTTGTCACCTTTAGAGATTAACCCTCGTCAGTAAATAGCGACTCGCCACTGTTTGGCTTGGTAACTAAACAGTGGTGAGTTAATCATTACTCCCGCAGTTTAAGCGTGATACATACAACGCCGTGATCGGTACTTAAATCGTCGCGCTCAAACTCGGGGTTAATTAAATGACGATCGTAAGTATGATAATCGCTTACTTCAAAAAAACTGTCGTCATAGCCAGAATCAAACTCACAAGACAGCAAAATATAATCAAGTACTGAACTGCTTGCGCCAAAGTAATGTGTTGCTTTTCGTAATGGTTTTAAACATCGATTATCTTTATCGGTAATACCTTGTATTGACTCATTAGCTACTTCATCAAGCTCGCAATCATCGTGTAACTTCGTAAACAACTGCCACGCATCGTTAAGACAATATTTTGCAAGGTAGGTTTTACTATCAAACGCGGGGGCAAAACGCAGTGTATTGGTTAGTAAATGGCTTAAAACGCCATCAGCTAGGTCGTTATTAAAATCTCCCATTAGTATCATAGGCTGTTGCGTGGCCTCACGACGACTTATCATTTCTATCATCAGCAATGTTGCTTCACTACCGCGCTGAATAGTTGAGCCCCAGCCACCCGCTACATTTGCTTTTAAAATTTCAATAATGTTTTTTTCAGCGGTTAGTTCTTTATTAGTTTCATCAATCTCAATTGATGGCCGTTTAGATTTAAAATGCACCACATAGCAATCGGTATTGCCGATATGCGGCAAACTTATTGTGGCTCTAAGTACTCTACGGCTAAAGGCAAAATCTTCAGTTAAACCTAAAGTACTGGCAAGCTCATAGTCGTGTTTAACGCTTGCTACTTCAACGATGGGGTATTTTGCTGCTATTGCCACAACGGGGCGTTTATAAATAAAATCATCTATTACCTGTGGCTCATCCACCACAGCAAAGTGCGCATAACCTTGCTGCTTTACTAATTCTCTAAGCGACTCAATGCTAAACACTTCCTGAAAGCCAATTACATCGGGCTGATGCTCGGTTAAATAATCAATAATCCAGCGCTGTTTTTTTGCCCATTGCTCTGCGGTATATATCCGCTCAAACTCATAATAAGCATTAGGTGGCTCAATATAATTAAACAGGTTAAATGTGGCTATTTTTAATGTTGAATTGGTTATCATCATCTCAGGGGATTGTTCTGAGTTATCAGTTAAAGGTGATGTATTACAGTCACTAATAATGGTCGCCTTTGAAAGTTTATATTGTGTGCTATTGTCAACATCATATAAGATTTTTGCTGAGTGCCAAAGCTTGATAACAACTAAAACCAATTAAATCGTTTAAAGTTTAAGCAAACGAAACCTATCCCCTTTAAATTTATATACAAGTTGGTATGCTACGCGACCTTTTTTAACATATGGTTATCAAAAAAGGCAAAGCCAAGGGGCGGCTAATGCTGCAAGGCACTTAGTATAAGTGGCAGCAATATTACAGGCATCACGTTAAACAAACGTTAGGTGTAACTTTAAATAGCAATATAAAAAGCACTATTAGGGTCAAACTATGCGATTAGGACCAGGACTACTCGTCACCGCTGCCTTCATTGGACCAGGGACTATTACCACCGCGAGCGTAGCGGGTGCAAACTTTGGTTTTGCACTAATATGGACATTACTATTTTCAGTAATTGCCACCATATTATTACAATCTATGGCGGCGCGCCTAGGCGTAGCCACTGGGCAAGACTTAGCACAAGCACTAAGAGCCCATATTGAAACTCCCCTATTTAAATCTCTCGCTATATTTTTAGTGATCAGCGCCATTGGTGTTGGCAGTGCCGCCTACGAGGCTGGTAATTTAAGCGGTGCCAGCATGGGATTAATTGAAATATTCCCTCAGGTAAATGCCCAACTTTGGACGCCACTGATTGCATTTTTAAGTGCCATACTACTTTATAGCGGTAAACACAAAGTTGTTGAAAATGCGCTTATTTTACTAGTGATTTTAATGAGCCTAGTGTTTATCTCTACGCTTGTTATGGCGGCTCCCTCGCTTAGTGATGTGTTAGCAGGCTTTATTCCTAGCATGCCAGAGGGCTCAGTCACCACAGTCTTAGCATTGGTAGGTACGACCATAGTGCCATACAACTTATTTTTGCATTCGGGTGTACTGGCTGCTCGCCACGACAGCGAAAGTGACAAACAAAAAGTAATTAAAGAAACCAATATAGATACGGGCGTGTCTATCACCTTAGGTGGCGTGATCACGCTAGCTATTTTATCAACCGCGTCAGTGGCATTTTATGGCACAGATGCAGGGCAAATTAGCGCTGCTAATATGGCGGTGCAGCTTGAACCCTTACTAGGTGATGCCGCCCATTACTTTTTTGCTATTGGTTTATTTGCCGCAGGTTTAACCAGCGCAATAACTGCTCCCCTTGCCGGCGCTTACGCCGTATGTGGCATGTTAGGTTGGTCAAATAAAATGGATAACGTTCGCTTTAAAAGCGTTGCCATTGTTATTTTATTATTTGGTGCGGCGGTGGCCTCACTGGGTTTAGACCCTGTTGCCGTGATAATTTTTGCCCAAGCCGCTAATGGTTTACTATTGCCAATTGTAACCGCCTACCTAGTGTGGCTGGTTAACCAAAAAACAGTAATGGGTAAATACACTAACTCAGTATTGGTAAACCTACTTACTTTACCAGTGTTGGTACTTATTTTTGGCCTAAGTAGTTACAAGCTCTTTAGTTTGATTTTTTAATACTACTCTGCGATTTATGAACACACAAAAGCCGCTGTATTAATAGCGGCTTTTTACATTGCATTGCAAACCAATACTCACTTAAAAACCGTGATGCTCTGTCTTTTGCTTATTTGCCTTAATGAGTTTTGCAAATACATAACCCCCTACTGCACCTGCACATAATTGCGCATAAAACCCCCAGCCTCTTGCACCCGCAATAATAGTAATATTCATAATAGATTCAATAGCAATTAACGCTGTTGCAAACGCTACAATACCCGCAGTTACAAATAATTGTACCCCCTGATTTTTAAGCTTTTTCGCGATAAACCAAGTCACTAAAAATGCAATACTCAATGCAATGGCTATAATAGCGCCGTAAGTGGGTAGTAATCCGAGCCAATCATCAAAGGTTAAATTAACACGATCATTAAATCCTACCACTACACCTACATTAACTAATTGATTGACAACGTATTGGCTATGAAACAAGCTAGCAAGAGTGAATGTAAGAAACCAAGAAACTAAAAATGACGGGAGTATACGTGTTAAAAACTGCATGGTTATCTCAACTTAAAATGAAACTTTTTCCTTACACTAGCAAAGGCTTGCAGGGTAAACAATCTCTACGTTGTATTACGCTACTCTCGCTTTTAGTGTTTTCGTGTAACGCCAGTGCCGAGCTCCCAAAACAGCAATACACTACCAGCACATTAGCAACAGGTCTCAATTCACCTTGGAGCATGGTTAAACTCCCAAACAATACCTGGTTAATCACCGAACGTGATGGCCATGTTGTCATCATTAAAAACAACCAACAAACCCGTGTTAAACTAGATTTCGAGGGCTTGTACGTTGCAGGGCAAGGCGGTTTACTCGATATCGTGCTTTCGCCAAATTACAGTGAATCAAAAGAAATTATATTCACTTATGCTCAAGGTGAGCTTGATGCAAACAGGCTCGTTATTGCCAAAGCTAAGTTTGATGGCGAGCAATTTTCAGCACCAAAAATTATTTATAAAGTTGCCACCGATAAGGGCACACCGCAGCATTACTCTGGCCGCGCGCTTGTACTGCCCGATAATAGCTTATTATTTTCAAGTGGTGATGGCTTTGACTACCGCGAGCAAGCACAAGTTATAACCAGCCAATTAGGTAAAGTGCTACGAATTAATTTAAATGGCACTATTCCAACCGATAACCCGTTTATTAAACATGAAAACTCTAACGCGCATGCCATTTATTCACTTGGCCATCGGAACCTACAAGGTTTAGTATACGATGATGATACCAAGCAAATTATTAGTCACGAACACGGCCCCGCAGGCGGCGACGAGCTCAACTATTTAACAGCTGGCACCAATTACGGCTGGCCGGTAATCACTAACGGCGACGATTATTCACAAGCACGTATTTCCCCCTTTAGAGACTACCCCGGAATGGCTAAACCAACCGTAGATTGGACGCCTTCAATTGCGCCATCAGGCATGGCATATTATGGTTCTATGCATACAGCCTTCCCTTCACTGCAACGTCACGTGCTTATTACTACATTAGTCGATAAAAAGCTCTACAGTGTTAATTTAGCAGATGGTGAATACACCCAGTCGCATATTTTCCCAGAGGCTACAGGTAGGCTCAGAGATGTATTTGTTACTGCTGAAGGTAATGTAGCGATATTAACGGATGGCAAAGAGGCAAAGCTGATGCTGGTAACGCCAAATTAGTCATTTATTTAAAATTATGAAACTCAAAAAATGACTGAGTTATTTGAATTGGTTGTTCTAATTGCGGGTAATGGCCTACCCCTTCTAGTTCAATAATATCTGGATTAATGATTAATTCGCGATAACGTTTAACCATATGACGACCCGAAACGGGGTCGTCCATACCGCAAATTAACCGCATGGGTACATCTGCTTGTTGTAAAGCGCTCACCCAACGAGCGCGATGTAATTTACGCTCTGTGATGTAACACTCTGTGATGTAATAAATCAGTTTTGACATGACTGGCTTGCCCTGTTTGTATGCAATTAACTGCCACAACTCCTTGAGCTCTTTTTCAGCAAGGGGCGTAGCGCATATATTATCAAAATTACGCTTAAAGCTTTTATAGTTTGCAAGTCGCGACACTAAAGAGCCTATGGGGCTAAGTAACAGCTTTTGCAATAGAACCGGTTTATGTGTTTCTGGAAATAACCCGCCGTTAAGAAAGCAGATGCTTTGTATTTTTATGGCATATGGCTCATTTAAGTTGCTTCTAGCAAGTAGCTCCTGCGCTACCGTATCACCGTAATCGTGGCTTAAAATATGCGTTGCTTTTACATTGAACAGCTTTAAAAAATGAGTCAGTAAATCCGCTTGCATACTAATGGTGTAGCGACTGTTTTTTGGTTTATCACTAAAACCAAAGCCCAGCATATCGAGGGTAAATACCTTAAAATATTGAGTGAGCTCAGGCCATTGATTATGCCAATCCCAACTTGCGGTTGGGTAACCATGGATCAGTAATAAACACGGCGCGTCCTCTTTGCCTTGCACATGATATGCAATGTCATGACCTTGAAATTCAAACGTCGATTGGTTCTTGTGCCAAGAAGCTAATGAGTCAGTGATTATTGTAGTGTTGCTAATCGTGTTACTAATGACATTCATGACAATTTAGCCGCTTTTATAGGGTTATAAACACATAAACTAAGTTACTACCTTAATTAACTTCTTAGCTTGTGTCACCTAAATTAGAACTCTGTTGGGTGGCGCCTTGGGCTTAACCAACCTACCTTTTAACGTAGGTCGGATAAGTGGCGAAGCCACGCCATCCGACAAAAAGATAATGGATTTACTTGGGACAACCCGACTTATAACGCTGTGCTTAATATGCAAAATAGCGACTTAAATTAAGCCGCAATAAGATTTAAGTTTTGATGTGTGGAGTTAAGATTTGCTAATTCTGTTCTTCAACCAAATAATCTTTAAATAAATCATTACACTCCGTAGTTTGCATCAACTAATTGACTAACAACAATATTTGAAATGTTTTCTTTAGACTTTAACCAAAGCTCAACGTCTGCTCTATCTTGATTAGTCGCCGAACCATAACGATGAACAGAACAAATAAAACCACTAAATGACTTACAGTCACCTCCACCAGCAATACAAAGTTTTCTTTTATCGATGAATTCTAAAAGCTCATCTAGCAATAAATCAAACTCTGCTTCTGTAGCATTTAAATTACAAGTAAATTCAAAACCTAGAATAGCAAATTCATCTAAATACAACTTCTTGCGTAATCGTCTACTTTTAGTACTCATAAATATCCTTTGGTATATGACGCCAACTTATTAATCCGCCTACGAAGTGGCTTAGAATAAGTTATAAAGGAGCAAAAGCCAAAGATAACTTACTATTTAACATATAGTTAAAACTTAACTAACTTCGCTAAATTGTTACCCGAGTGCTTTTATTAATGGAGAACTTAATTCACAAAGAGGATAAGAGACGCTGCGCTTTTAGAGGAAAATAAAAGGGTGAATTAAGCCGTTTGAAGAAATTTAAGTTCTGATGTCTGAAGTCAAGATTTGACCCCTTTGGTTTTTAATTACTCACAATCAGCTAACGGCTCTCTAATTGTCAGTGTGTAAGTACCAAAATCTAACACAGCTTGGTATTTTCTAAAAAATGGAGAGCCTAATAACCCATGTATTATATTGTCACCACCGGCTACCTGAACATGGTCAAGGTTTAGTGAAACAAACTCTGTACTTTCAAAAAACTGTCCTGCTAATTCAAATTTCAAAACGTCTATTAAGCCCATTTCGTGGTCGGCTGTACCTAAACCTGCGGCATTTTCTTTACTTAGTTTTTCTTGTATTCCAAGCTTTTTAATACATGCCCTATCTAAAACAGATGCACCCGCCGCTGTATCTAAAATTAAATTTACTTTATGTCCGTTGATCTCAGCCTGAATAATTTGATGACCTGTTTCTGTTACTTCAAATTTCAAACTTGTGGTTTTGACTAATTCCATGAATGTTCCTTATTCTATATTTAGGTTGATTAATAGACACTATATTACAAACACTTATGAAAACAACCCACCTTATAAATAAGTAAACAAATGGCTTTTCACTAACGCCTATATCGTAATTAAAATATGCTGAAAATAACTGACCCCAATCGCACAAAACCTCTGCTGGCAAAGCAAAATTAATTCACAAAGAGGATAAGGGACGCTGCGCTTTTAGAGCACAATAGCGGCTTGAATTAAGCCGCTTTGAAGAATTTAAGTTCTGATATCTGAAGTCAAGATTTGCCCCCCATTGGTTCTAAAATGTTGAACAGAGTGAAAACAGTCAGTTGTAAATTTTCCCTCTTGAATAGCTTGTTATGAGCACTTTACACCAACTGCTCTCTTTTCGCGTTTGATAGAAAAGCAAGTTTTGAATTATTATTAGCTGGCTGAAAAGTATTAGTGGCTTTAGATTGTACTTTTATTGTTGAAATTAAAGCACCTGCAATGGTAGCAATAGGCAATGTCATTCCTGATGCAAAGAAGTCAATAATTGCCCCTGATGCAGCACCAACGGATATATCTTTACCACTTAAATTAAGTTCCGCTGATAAATCAAATTTACCTGTTTTGTTAAAACGCTCCTTAGTTACAGAATCTAAATCACCTATAGACTTAGCTAAATCTGAAATAGCTCTTTTAGATGCTAAATCTTGATCAACAGAGCTTAGGACTTGTTCATATAAGTCATCTAAATGTGCATGGAGGGAGCTTAGCTCATCCTTTCTTTTTTCCTTGAACTCTAATAATTCATAAATATCAACATTGCCAGTCGGAACTGGTAATGATGATGCAAGGTCAACGCGAATAATGTTTCTTCGTTGATTGAAACCGTTAGGAAATAGACATTCACCACCTAGCTGATGAACAACCCAGTCGGTAGTTTTATCTTTCACTAAATCCTTTGCAACCAAGCTTTGGCAAGACAATATAGCATTTGTAACTTGATCACCTTCAAATCGTCCATTAAACCCAACTCTTGGGCGCTCAAGCGCACCGGACTCAATTAACTTCTCCTCTTCAGGCAAGCCAATATAAACAAGGTTATTCCCGGGAATTACAACTTTATCCCAATAAAGTATGTAATAACGTAGTTCATCAATCGACAGACTGCGTTCCATTTGAAACCCTTTGGGTAATCTATGTATGATCCCAGGTGAAGCTATAACACCTCTATCCATTTTGTACACTCCTTGCCTGTGCTCATAACAATTTTGTATCCGACATTTGTCGTTTTATAAACCGACAAATGTTCAAATAAAACAATTACTCCAATGTAACCAGCGAATAAGCACATGTAAACAATTAGTTAGCTCTCATCTAAATTTACTGGATGCAGAAAAACACCAAAATGGTGGAGATCAGTAATATTGGACAAAAAGTGTTGTGCAAATAAACAATAGAGGCAGGTTTATTATTTTTACTGACAAATAGCGTAACTTAGACTTTTACTTTCGCCTTGAGCCTTTCTCCTTGAACCTTTTATCTTTCACCTTCTCCCTAAAACAAAAAAAGCCGCTGTTCGTTAAAACAGCGGCTTTTCTATTAAAGCTTTATAGCTAAAAACTGACAGCTGACAGCTGACAGCTGACAGCTAGTATTTTACGCTTTCCCAATCACTTCAAGTCCACCCATGTATGGGCGAAGTACTTCTGGTACTACTACAGAACCGTCAGCTTGTTGGTAGTTTTCTAGTATTGCTACAAGTGTACGCCCTACCGCTAAACCTGAACCATTTAGTGTATGAAGTAACTCTGGTTTTTTAGCGCCTTCACGACGAAAACGTGCTTGCATACGACGTGCTTGGAAATCGACCATGTTTGAACAAGATGAAATTTCGCGGTACGTGTCTTGCGCTGGTAACCATACTTCTAAATCGTATGTTTTAGCAGCGCCAAAGCCCATATCGCCCATACATAAAATAACTTTACGGTATGGTAATTCCAGTGCTTGTAAAATTTGCTCAGCATGGCCTGTAAGCTCTTCGAGTGCTTGCATTGAATCTTCTGGTTTTACAAGTTGTACTAGTTCAACTTTATCAAACTGATGCTGACGGATTAAACCGCGTGTATCGCGACCGTAGCTGCCTGCTTCACTTCTAAAACATGGGGTATGCGCTGTTAAGCGAATTGGTAAATCGCTTTCTTCGTAAATTTCATCACGGGCGCTGTTTGTAAGCGGTACTTCTGCCGTAGGAATTAAGCTAAAACCAGCTTGTTGCTCGCCATCATCGTTCACTAGGCCTAATGTGTGGAATAAATCGCCGGCAAACTTAGGTAATTGGCTAGTACCGTAAAGACTTGCGCTATTAACTAAGTACGGTACATACATTTCTGTGTAGCCGTTTGTGTCTGTATGGGTGTCTAGCATGTATTGGGTAAGTGCACGGTGCATACGTGCTACTTGGCCGCGCATTACGGTAAAACGCGCGCCACTAATTTTAACGCCCATTTCAAAGTCTAAGCCGTTTAGGTCTTGCCCTACGTCAACGTGGTCTTTAACTTCGAAATCGTATTTTTTAGGGGTGCCCCACGTTAAAATTTCTACGTTGTCGTCTTCGTCAGCGCCTTCTGGTACCGACTCGTCCGGTAAATTTGGAATTGCTAAGGCAATTTGTTTAATTGCTTCTAACACTTCGTCTTGCTCAGCTTTAGCTGCGTCTAATTCGCTGCCTAAGTTAGCCACTGCGTCTAGCAATGGCTGTGCGTCTTCGCCTTTTGCTTTTGCTTGACCAATGGCTTTAGCACTGGCATTACGTTGACTTTGAAGTTCTTGCGTTTTTACTTGTAATGTTTTGCGTTTTTCTTCAAGTTCAGTCACTACCGCTACATCTAGTTCATAACCACGTGCGGCTAAACGTGCTGCAGTTTGTTCGACATCTTGACGTAAATATTTAGAATCTAACATGTTAGTTTTTTAACCTTTTTGCATTACTAGCTGAAGGCCCAGCCAAGCCATAAAAATACACACCATCACGTTTAAGATGATATTGAGGGCCATTTTAATAAAGTGACCTTGTTGTAATAACAACAACGAATCCATTGAGAATGTTGAAAAGGTGGTTAACGCACCTAAAAAGCCAATTCCGATGAGGGTTTTAGCGGGACTAACGGCAATAACCTGCTTATCTATTAAACCGTACAAAATGCCCATCAACAATGAACCCAGAATATTAACCGTCAACGTACCAAAAGGGAATCCCCTACCAAGGAGTTTTAGCATGGTTTCGCTAATAAAAAATCGTAAACAGGCTCCTGAGGCTCCGCCAAGGGCGATCATCATGTAAAGTTTAATCATGCTCATAACGTTTTACTGGGCTTTGTGCGTCGCGCTCTTTTAAATAATCGAGCTTTTGTTTAATTTTTTGCTCAAGTCCACGATCACTTGGCTGGTAATATTGTTTGCCATCCATTTCTGGCGGTAGGTATTTTTCGCCAGCAGCAAATGCGCCTTCTTCGTTATGCGCATAACGATACTCTGCGCCATACCCTAAGTCTTTCATTAGATTGGTGGGGGCATTGCGTAAATGCTCTGGCACCGGGTAGCTTGGTTGATTTTTAGCATCGTCTTTGGCTTGGTTAAACGCCATATAAACCGCATTGCTTTTAGGCGCGCTGGCTAAGTATAAGGTGGCTTGTGCAATTGCGCGCTCACCTTCGCTTGGGCCAACTCGTTGAAAAATATCCCATGCGTTTAAAGCCACTTCCATAGCCCGCGGATCGGCATTGCCAATGTCTTCGGTGGCAATTGCTAATAAGCGCCTTGCAACATACAGCGGGTCGCCGCCACCTGCTAAAATACGGCAGTACCAATAAAGCGCACCATCGGGTGAACTGCCTCGCACCGATTTATGAAACGCCGAAATTAAATCGTAAAATTCATCGCCGCCTTTATCATATTTGGCTAAATGCGTAGGGAGTACTTGGCTGAGTACCTGTTCATCAACATGAAATTGGCAGTTTTGCTCAGTGGTTAAATCGACTGCTTGCTCGAGTAAATTAAGTACTTTACGAGCATCGCCACCACTTGCTTGGCATAGCGCCTGTTTGGCGTTATCTGCAATCACGATATGTTTTTGGCTTAATTGCTCATCTTGTTTAAGTGCACGCTCTATTACTGTGTATAAATCGCTTTCCTGCAAGGATTTTAAAACATATACCCTTGCACGAGACAAAATCGCATTATTAAGCGCAAACGAGGGGTTTTCGGTGGTGGCGCCTACAAATATAAAAGTGCCATCTTCAATATGCGGTAAAAACGCGTCTTGCTGAGATTTATTAAAGCGGTGTACCTCGTCAACAAACATTAAAGTGCGCTGACCACGGCTTTGTAAGTTATCGCGAGCTTGGGTTACGCTATCGCGAATATCTTTTACGCCAGCGGTTACTGCCGACATTTGAATTAGTTCAGCGTCGGCATGGTTGGCAATAATTTGCGCCAGCGTAGTTTTACCTACCCCCGGCGGCCCCCATAAAATTAAACTATGGCAGCGCCCTGCTACTATCGCTTGATGAAGAGGTTTATCAGCGCTGAGTAAATGTTGCTGCCCTATGTAATCGTTAAGCGATAAAGGGCGCATACGCGCAGCGAGTGGGCGTACATCGGGCCCAAAGTTAAAACCTAAATTACTCACCGTTACTCTGATCGTCTATTTCTACACCCGCTGGCGGGGTAAATTCAAAAGTTGTTTTATCAAGCTCAGTATTAACCTGTGCATTGCTAAATGTAAACGCAGACAGCTGGCCTGAGTTATCTTTAACCACCAGTTTTGCAAGCCCCTGCTCGTTATCAGCAAAAGTAATATCAAGCTGCTCTACTTGGCTTTCTACGCCTTTATTTGGGGTAATGCTAAAGCCTAAGTTAGTAGCGAGCACGCTGTATTTTTCCCATTGCGCAGGGTCTTTAGAGGTGAGCAATATAAACGGTGTAGAGTCAATTAAACCGCTGGTTTTCATAATGGTTACTTGCTCAGCAAAGCTATCAAAGTAATAGGTTTTATCGCCGTTTGACACAAATAAGGTGTCGTCTGGGTTAGTTTGCTGCCAGCGGATCATTAAAGGCTGTTGCAAGGCAATATTGCCTTGGCCTTGCATTACCAGTTGGCCTTCACCGTCGGTTACGTTTTGTTTAAATTGTGCTTTAAAGCTTTTTAAGGTCGATAACTTATCTTGTAATGCTTGGCTGTCGTCAGCAAAACTTGGCATAGCAACTAAACTGCTCAATACCAATAATAAACTACTTAATTTTTTCATTAATTTGCTCCATTAGGTACTAATACATCGCGCGCGCCGTTGTGTCCTGGTGCACTCACGATACCTGATGTTTCCATTTGTTCTACTAAACGTGCAGCACGGTTATAGCCTACACGTAATTTACGTTGCACTGATGATACCGATACTTTACCGGTTTCTATTACAAAGGCGACCGCTTCGTCGTATAACGGATCTGACTCTTCATCGCCATTCTCGCTGGCTTCCCCTGGTAATAAAATATCTTCAGTGGCATCGCCATTTAAAATTTCGTCTATGTAATTTGGTTTAGCACGAGCTTTCCAATCGTTTACTACAGCATGTACTTCATGGTCGTCTACAAACGCGCCATGCACACGCTCTGGTACACTGGTGCCTGGCGGTAAATAAAGCATGTCACCCATGCCTAATAAGTTTTCAGCGCCTTGTTGATCAAGTATGGTGCGCGAATCTATTTTACTTGATACTTGAAACGCCATACGTGTAGGTATATTCGCTTTAATTAAACCGGTTATTACATCAACCGACGGACGCTGCGTTGCTAAAATTAAATGAATACCCGCAGCACGCGCTTTTTGCGCAATACGAGCAATTAACTCTTCAACTTTTTTACCTACAATCATCATCATGTCGGCAAATTCGTCAATAACCACCACTATGCTAGGTAATTTGTCTAGCTCATCAGGGCCGTCTTTCATGCCATCGGTGTCTTTAAATAATGGATCCATAATTGGGTAGCCCGCTTCTTTGGCTTCCATTACTTTTTGGTTGTACCCTTTTAAGTTACGTACACCTAAAGCCGACATCAGCTTATAGCGGCGTTCCATTTCACCTACACACCAACGCAGCGCGTTAGCGGCTTCTTTCATGTCGGTCACAACTTCACATAATAAATGCGGAATACCTTCGTAAACAGAAAGCTCAAGCATTTTCGGGTCAATCATGATCATACGAACATCTTCTGGGCCCGATTTATACAGTAAGCTTAATATCATTACATTAACGCCCACTGACTTACCTGAACCCGTTGTACCGGCAACTAATAAATGTGGCATTTTACCTAAGTCGGCACACACAGGTTGCCCTGCAATGTCTTTACCTAGCACCATGGTTAATGGCGATGGATTTTGCTCAAACTTAGGCGCGTTTATGACTTCTGATAAACGCACAATTTCACGGTATTTATTAGGCAGCTCAATACCGATATAGGTTTTACCTGGAATAACTTCAACCACGCGCACACTAATTGCCGAAAGTGAGCGCGCTAAATCTTTTGACAGTCCAGTAATTTTAGACACCTTAATACCCGGTGCTAAATCAAGCTCAAAACGAGTCACAACAGGCCCTGGGTAAACCCCAACCACGGTAGCTTGTACGTTAAAATCGAGTAGTTTTGTTTCTACAAGGCGCGATACGCTATCTAGCTCTTCTTGCGAAATTGGGTTTTTAGCTTTGTCGGGTCTGTCGAGTAAATCAAGTGATGGCAATGGCCCCGGTGGTGGTTCTTGCTCTAATAATTGTTCAAACTTTTCTTTTGCAGTTGGCGGCGGTTGAAACCCTGATTTAGGCTTGTTAATTGGCCTTGCCGGTGAAACCACGGTTGTGGCAGGTTTTTCAGGTTCAACCACTGGGCTTTGATCCAGCGCGTTAAGTGCTGCCTCGGTGTCCATCGGTTCATCGTCTATGGCGCTAAAGCTAATTTCTTGATCGAGTATTTGGTCAAGCTCGTCAAACGGCATAAACTCGTCGTCTTGAGGGGCATTAACCTTAGTTGCTGGTTTATCGAGTGCTTTTGGTTTGTCTGCTGTTTTATTAGCAAGCTCAGGTTCTTGTTGGCGTGTGTCGTCTTCAAAATAGGCATCGGGTTGCTCGTCTTGAACTTTACCTGCAATGCGTTCACGCTGCATCCAACCTCGGGCATAGGTCACCAAAAAGCGGTATAACCTAACAATTAAATCACCCAAGTAATCAACAAATTGTACCCACGACACACCCGTTAATAGGGTTAATCCTGCAAAAAAGAAGCACAGCAGTAAAATAGAGGTACCGGTAAAATTAAACGCAGGCATCATCGCCGATGCAATTACATCGCCCACTACCCCACCGGATGAAAAATTATAAATATCGTCAAAATTAATACTGCTGATAGCAGTTGCTGAGGTAATAAACAGCGCAAAGCCAATAATGCGTAATCCAAGTGTGGTGTAATCGAGTTGTAAAATACGGTGCGGCTGCTTAAATACCAGGTAACCTAGCAGCTGAATAGCCGCTGGTACAAAATAGGCAAGCCAACCAAAAGTGAGCAATAGTATGTCGGCCACCCACGCGCCCGCTGTACCCGTTATATTTTGTACATTGGTAAATTCACCGGTTTGCGACCAAGCAGGATCGGCAGGATGAAAACTAATTAAAGCACATAAAATAAATACCGCTGCAAAGGTGCTGACGATGAGCCCCGTTTCTAATAGTCTTTGTACACCGTTTAGGCGCATAATTACCTATCCCTCATTATTATTTTTTACACTCACTTGGCAATAGAATACCTTAGCAGGAAATGTATTTTGATGCACTTTATCTTAACCATGATGGCCTGATTATGAACAAGTTTTTATTATTTAATCGGCTTTTTCTTAAGCCAAGCAAAATTGACTGCGACAATAAAAGTATTTTAAAGGCTGTTACTCTATCATTAAGCAACAAAAGGACGAATAACAACGCCCTCTTCACCCTTTACTTCTTCCATGACTACATAGGTGCGGCTTTCACTAACATTGGGCAGCTTTAATAATATATCACCAAGCACGCCTCGATATTCTGACATATCGTTAACCCGGGTTTTTAATAAAAAGTCGAAATTACCCGATACCAAATGACATTCTATAATTTCTTCGTGCTTTCTAACAGCAGCACTAAACTCTTCAAATACGTCGGGCGATGTTTTGGTAATGGTTACTTCTACATACACAGAAAGCCCTTGACCAAGCTTGGCGGGATCAACCACCGCTTTGTAGCCTAAAATATACCCTTCTCGTTCAAGCTTTTTCACTCGCTCTAGACAGGGCGTGGCGCTTAGGCCAACTCGTCGGGCCAGTTCAACATTTGACAGGCGGCCATCAAGTTGTAATTCGACTAAAATTTTGCGATCAATACGGTCTAATAAGTTATGCATAGCTTTTTAGTTTTTTATTCTAATAAAATTAATTTTACAGATACTAACACTGCAAAGGGCTTAAAAAAAGGTGGGACACACTACCCTAGCATGAATATAATAGTGAAAAATTTTTATCCCGTTCTAACAAGGCAAAATTATGATTATTGGTGTACCTAAAGAAATTAAAAACCATGAGTACCGTGTAGGTATGGTTCCTGCGAGTGTTCGCGAACTTGTAAATCACGGCCACCAAGTGATTGTTGAAACGAATGCTGGTATGGGCATTGGTTTTACAAATGATGATTATGTTCAAGCAGGCGCTGAAATTTTAGAAACAGCTGCTGATGTTTTTGCAAAAGCAGAAATGATCATCAAGGTAAAAGAGCCACAAGCTGTTGAACGTGCAATGTTACGTGAAGACCAAATTCTTTTCACTTACCTTCACCTTGCACCGGATCTTCCTCAAACTGAAGACCTTGTTAAAAGTAAAGCAATCTGTATTGCTTATGAAACAGTAACTGATTCACGCGGTGGTTTACCACTTTTAGCGCCAATGAGTGAAGTTGCTGGCCGTATGTCTATTCAAGCAGGTGCACAAGCGCTAGAAAAAGCTAACCACGGTCGTGGTATGTTACTAGGTGGTGTACCTGGTGTTGAGCCAGCTAAAGTTGTTGTTATTGGTGGCGGCATGGTTGGTCGTAGCGCTGCACAAATGGCGGTTGGCTTAGGTGCTGAGGTTGTTGTACTTGACCGTAACATCGACGTACTACGTGCACTAGACGCACAGTTTGGTAACAAAGTTAAAGCTATTTACTCAACAGCTGATGCGCTTGAAAAGCACGTATTAGAAGCTGACCTAGTAATTGGTGGCGTGCTTATCCCAGGTGCTGCTGCACCTAAACTAGTGACTGCTGAACACATTAAAGCAATGAAGCCAGGTGCTGCTATTGTTGATGTTGCGATTGACCAAGGTGGTTGTATTGCAACGTCTAAAGCAACTACGCACGCTGATCCTACTTTCATCGTTGATGAAGTTGTTCACTACTGTGTTGCTAACATGCCTGGTGCTGTTCCACGTACATCGACGTTTGCACTTAATAATGCAACATTACCGTTCATCATTAACCTTGCAAACAAAGGTTACAAAAAAGCACTACTAGATGACGCTCACTTCTTAAAAGGCTTAAACGTAATTAAAGGCCAAGTAACATACAAAGAAGTAGCTGAAGCGTTCAACATGGAATATGTTGACCCACGCACTGCAGTAGAAAACGCGTAACTATTATTGTTACCGCTTATACCTAAGCCATAATTTAGGTATAAGCATTAAAAAAGCAGCTAATTAGCTGCTTTTTTGTATCTAAATTTTAGGGTCTGTGGTCAACAGACCCTAATGTTATATAAATCGTTTAATAATAAAGTCGACTTTTACGCGCTTAGCTTGACCAAGCAGTTTTTTCACCGGCTGCGGGTAATCGCTCATGGTTTCTAAATCATCTGGACCGGTTAAACGACGACAATGCTTTAAAATTTCTTGGCGTTCATTATCAATGTCGCGCATTATCGTTTGCTCAGGGTCTTCTATCAGAATACCATTTTCGATATCTAGCCCCCATGCACGCGGATTTAAATTATGCCCGCTAAGTAAATGCACTTTACGGTCACAACAAATCCCTTTTAAATGAAACGAGTTACTCTCGTGTTTCCACAGGTAAACGTTTAAGTTGCCATTATCTATGTGGCGTTTTTGCGATTTTACAAACTTGTGCAAAATAGTTTCGTATAAATACGGCAGTGCACCAATTTTACTAAATGGCTCGCTAGGTGGCAGATAAAAATCGTTTGCGGTTTTATCGCCCACCACAATAGTGACTTGTTTACCTTGCTTTAATAAGCGACGTAAAGAGCGCATTAAAGGCGCTGGAAAATTAAAATACGGCGTGTATAACACCAACTCTTGCTCGGTGGTATCAAATAACGCTTTAATTAAGCGATTAAGCTCATTATTACGACGGCCTAAACCTAAAAATAAACGAATGCCCATTGCATGAGTATTCAAGTTCTGCGCACTTTTATAGCTTGCCGATTTAAGCTCACGCATAAGTTGCTTTTGTTCAAGCTTAAAGTCAGCCATGCGTTTAAGCGGTCGTTGATCAATTCTTGGTACCGCTTCAGAGCTCAATAAAGTTGATTCGATAAAATCGACCACTGAGTCACATAATTCGCTTTGCGAGACTAAAAAGTAGCGATCAAGTCGGTATCGGTCGCTATATTGCAAATACACATTATTTAAACTGGCACCGCTGTAGAGCAATGTGTCGTCTATAACAAAGCCTTTTAAATGCAATACCCCAAACAGTTCTTTGGCTTTTACGGGAACACCATACACTTGAACGTTTGAATTAAACTTCTCTAAGCTGTCGCAATATAAGCTTGCATTGCCCTCTGACTTTTCTGCACCAATTAAACCGCGTTGGGCGCGATGAAAATCAACCAGTACTTTAATTTCAAGCGAAGGGTTAGCTAACGATGCACTGTGTAGTGCGGCTAATATTTCACGACCCGCTTCATCATCTTGTAAGTAAAGTGTGGTGATATAAATTCGTTTTTTTGCGTTGGCAATTAAATCTAACAATTGCGTACGGTATTCTTGCGCATTGGTTAAGACGTTAACGTCTTTTGAAGTCAACCCAAATGCGGGTTTCTCTTGCCAAAATAACATAGTTGCCTATTCACTTAGGTCACATAATTAAGCAGTGACAAATCAAAATTAGTTAAAAGATAACAAAAAAAATCAGGCTGGTCATGAATTAACGTCGTTTTATTAGCTAACAGTCTATTTATTAGGCGGGCGCTCCCTTTAATGCATTTACTAGTACACATTAATGAACAGCTTTGTAATTTGCGAAAAAAAATAATCTCATCTTTTATTTACTTCCTGCTTGTTTTTCTTAGAATCGGGCGCATTAAAACCGTATTAAACGTTTAGGAAAAGATCATGACTGAAGCAAAACATTGTAAGTTACTTATTTTAGGTTCGGGCCCTGCAGGCTACACAGCCGCAGTTTACGCTGCACGTGCTAATTTAAACCCTGTTTTAATTACAGGTATTCAACAAGGTGGCCAGCTAACAACCACCACTGAAGTTGAAAACTGGCCTGGCGATGCACACGGTTTAACCGGCCCTGCATTAATGGATCGTATGAAAGAGCATGCAGAACGCTTTGAAACTGAAATTGTATTCGACCACATCAACAAAGTTGACGTATCTAAGCGCCCTTTCACACTAACCGGTGACCAAGGTACTTACACATGTGATGCTTTAATTATTGCAACCGGTGCCTCTGCGAAATATTTAGGCTTAGAGTCTGAGACTAATTTCCAAGGCCGTGGTGTTTCTGCTTGTGCAACCTGTGACGGCTTTTTCTATAAAGGTCAAAAAGTAGCGGTTGTTGGTGGTGGTAACACAGCGGTTGAAGAAGCGTTATACCTATCTAACATTGCTGATGAAGTTCATGTTATTCACCGTCGTGACAGTTTCCGTAGTGAAAAGATTCTTGCTGACCGCCTTGCTGAAAAAGCTGCGAACGGTAATGTTGTAATGCACTACAACCGTACACTTGATGAAGTACTTGGTGACCAAATGGGCGTGACCGGCGTTCGCATTAAAGATGTGGCGTCAGATGCTACTGAAGAACTTGATTTAGCGGGTGTGTTTATTGCCATTGGCCATAAGCCAAACACCGATATGTTTGAAGGTCAGCTAGAAATGAAAGACGGCTACCTAGTGGTTGAATCTGGTCTTAACGGTAATGCAACCCAAACCAGTGTGCCAGGTGTATTTGCTGCTGGTGATGTATCTGACCATATTTACCGTCAAGCGATTACCTCTGCCGGTACTGGCTGTATGGCTGCACTTGATGCAGAACGCTTTTTAGATAATCTGTAATTTAGAATCTAAATTAAAAAAGGGCTGAATTTTCAGCCCTTTTTTGTGCCCAAACATAACTGTACTCACACCAAAATTCATTGTACTTATAATTGAAATTAGTTTTATTTATACAATTAATGGCTTAGGTGCGATAGGATCTAAGGGTGAGCAACAAATACCGTCAAATTATATAAGTAAAACTAGCTATAATTATCGTCAGGAATAAAAGCTTTATTCATTTAGGCATTACTAGAAACTGTAAAATCAGTTAAAATGCTTAACTTCATATCAAGTAAATTACCGAGAGTTTTCTATGAGTTTGTATACAAAATATATGGAAGAAATCCAAACCCGTAAAACGGAGCTTGGATTAAGCCCACAACCAATCGATAGCGCTGAACTAGTATCAGAAATAATTAATCAAATTAAAGATACTAATAACGAGCACCGTAAAGATTCACTGCATTTCTTTATTTTTAATACTTTACCTGGAACAACCAGTGCTGCGGGCGTTAAAGCACAGTTTCTAAAAGAAATCATTTTAGGTGAAGAGCACGTTGCAGAGATCACTCCAGAATTTGCATTCGAACTACTTTCACACATGAAAGGCGGCCCATCGATTGAAATGCTAATTGATTTAGCCTTTGCTGATGACGCAAAAATCGCAGCACAAGCTGCAGAAGTACTGAAAACTCAGGTATTCTTATACGATGCAGATATGGAGCGCATAAAAGCGGCCTACGAAGCAGGTAACCCAATTGCTAAAGAATTACTAGAGAGCTTCTCAAAAGCTGAATTCTTCACAAAACTACCTGACATCGAAGAAAAAATCGAAGTAGTAACTTACATTGCTGGTGAAGGCGACATCTCAACTGATTTACTGTCTCCAGGTAACCAAGCACACTCACGTGCTGACCGTGAATTACACGGTAAGTGCATGATCACTGAAGAAGCACAACAAGAAATTGTTGCCCTTCAAAAGAAACACCCTAACGCTAAAGTAATGCTTATTGCTGAAAAAGGCACCATGGGCGTTGGTTCATCTCGTATGTCTGGTGTGAATAACGTAGCACTTTGGGCTGGTAAACAAGCAAGCCCATACGTTCCTTTCATCAACATTGCACCTGTTGTTGCAGGTACAAATGGTATTGCGCCAATCTTCTTAACAACGGTTGATGTAACTGGCGGTATTGGTCTTGACCTTAAAAACTGGGTTAAGAAAGTAGATGCAGACGGCAATACAGTAACTGATGCAAATGGTGACGCAGTGCTTGAAGAAGCCTACTCTGTTGCTACTGGTACTGTGTTAACAATTAATACTAAAGAGAAGAAGCTTTATAACGGTGATAAAGAACTTGTTGATATTTCATCAGCATTCACACCGCAAAAAGTTGAATTTATGAGAGCTGGCGGTTCTTACGCAGTTGTGTTCGGTAAAAAACTACAAACGTTTGCTGCTGAAACTCTTGGCATTGAAACTCCGCTTGTTTACGCACCTTCAAAAGAAATTTCACACGAAGGCCAAGGCTTAACAGCGGTTGAAAAAATCTTTAACCGTAATGCGGTAGGTGTTCTATCAGATACGCCACTTCACGCAGGCTCAAATGTTCGCGTTAAAGTGAACATTGTTGGTTCGCAAGATACAACCGGTCCAATGACTGCACAAGAATTAGAAGCAATGGCTGCTTCAACGATTTCACCTCTTGTTGATGGTGCCTACCAGTCTGGTTGTCATACAGCATCAGTATGGGATAGCAAAGCACAAGCAAACATTCCTAAACTAATGGCGTTTATGAATAAGTTTGGTTTGATCACTGCACGTGACCCGAAAGGCGTTTACCATGCAATGACTGACGTTATTCACAAAGTATTGAACGACATTACAATTGATGATCGCGCTATCATCATTGGTGGTGACTCGCATACACGTATGTCTAAAGGCGTTGCCTTTGGTGCCGACTCAGGTACTGTTGCTGTTGCACTTGCAACGGGTGAATCAGCGATGCCAATTCCTGATTCAGTTAAAGTGACGTTTAAAGGCAAAATGGCTAAGCACATGGATTTCCGCGACGTTGTACATGCAACGCAAGCGCAAATGCTTAAGCAATTTGGCGGCGAAAACGTGTTCCAAGGTCGTATCATTGAAGTTCACATTGGTACCCTAATGGCTGACCAAGCGTTTACCTTCACTGACTGGACTGCAGAAATGAAAGCGAAAGCGTCAATCTGTATTTCAAATGATGAAACGTTAATTAAGTCAATTGAACTTGCTAAGTCACGTATCCAAATCATGATCAACAAAGGTATGGAAAACGAAGCACAAACGCTACAAGGTCTAATCGACTTAGCCGACAAGCGTATTGCAGGTATTCAATCTGGTGAAGAGCCAGCACTTTCTCCAGACGACAATGCTAAATACCACGCAGAAGTTGTGGTTGATTTGGACCAAATCGTTGAGCCAATGATTGCCGATCCAGACGTAAATAACGATGATGTTTCTAAGCGTTATACTCACGATGTGATCCGCCCTGTTTCTTTTTACAACGACAAGCCTGTTGATTTAGGTTTTGTTGGTTCGTGTATGGTTCACAAAGGCGATATGAAAATTATTGCTCACATGCTACGTAACCTTGAGAAGAAAAACGGTTCTATCTCATTCAAAGCGCCATTAGTTGTTGCGCCACCAACATACAACATTGTTGATGAGCTTAAAGCTGAAGGCGATTGGGATATTCTTGCTAAATACGCAGGTTTTGAATTTGACGATGAAAAACCAAAAACGGCTGCACGTACTAAGTATGAAAATATCTTATACCTAGAACGTCCTGGTTGTAACTTATGTATGGGTAACCAAGAAAAAGCAGAACCTGGTGATACTGTTATCGCAACGTCAACACGTTTATTCCAAGGCCGTGTAGTAGCCGATACATCTGAGAAAAAAGGTGAGTCACTACTAGGTTCTACGCCGGTTGTAGTACTTTCTTCTGTTCTTGGTCGTTTCCCGACTATCGAAGAGTATAAGTCTGCGGTTGAAGGCATTGACCTTACATCGTTTACACCTGTTGAAGAAGCAATGACAACTAAGTTCAACGCTGGACAAGCTGTACCAGTAAAAGTGGTTAGCTAATTCGATTAGTTTACCATTTAATTAAGCGCGTTTTTTAACGCGCTTTTTTTTGGCTAAAATTTACCTAACAGCAATGTAAGTCCTGCTCAACCCTATAGAGAACACAATAATTTGTGGTTTGTGATTTTAAAGCAACAGGTTACACTTTATCTTGACCATGCAGTTATTCAATCGGTGTTATGACTAAACAACTCTATCAACTCGCTACGAGCCATTTTGCTTTTCCTGATCCCAGCCATGCATTAGATGATCCAGATGGTTTACTTGCCATTGGTGGATGCTTATCGGTAACACGATTAAAAAATGCTTATTTATCTGGTATTTTTCCGTGGTTTAGTGAGCACGAGCCAATTATGTGGTGGTCACCTAGTGAACGCGGTATTGTTGAGCTTGATGACTTTCATGTTAGTAAAAGCTTACGAAAACATTTAAAAAAGCACCCGGTCACCGTAACTGTTAACCATGCCTTTGAAGAAGTAATAGAAGCGTGCCGCGATCAACGCATTGATACTGATGGCACTTGGATCACCCCGCAAATGCAACAGGCGTACATTAATGCCCATCACAATGGCTTGGCCCATAGTTTAGAGGTATGGCGCGAGGGAGAGCTTGCAGGCGGCTTATATGGGATTATGCAAACAGGTGTTTTTTGTGGTGAATCAATGTTTCATCATCAAACAAATTGCTCCAAACTGGCGATGTGGGCGCTGGTTAATTGGCTTAAGCGCCATGATGCGCATTTTATTGATTGCCAATTAGAAAATCCTTATTTAATGTCGTTAGGTGCCAGCGTGATTCCACGTGAAGAATTTTTAACTAAACTTAATAAAGCACAGTGTTACACCCCAGCTGCCAGTATGTGGCAGCCACAGGAGCTAATCGCGATATATGAATGAACAACTTCCGGCTCGTATAGGCCTAAGCCAACCGTTTGAATGCAGTTATTTACCTGATCGCCAAGAACAACTGCTGGTGATACTCGACCCAAGTTGTTACAGCAGCAACAAGTTTGAATCATTATTAGGATTAGGCTTTCGTCGCAGCGGTAACCAAATTTATCGCCCGCACTGCCCTATTTGCAGCGCGTGTAGTTCTGTGCGCGTTTTAGCTGATGAGTTTATGCCGACAAAATCGCAAAAACGTAAACTTAACAAAGCAAAAAACCGCTTTGAGGTAAAATATTCACAGGTTGAACGCGAACAATACTACCCACTTTACAGTAAATACATTAGTTTACGTCATCAAGACGGTTCTATGTATCCACCTGATAAATCACAATTTCAAAGTTTTTTGTTTTGTAGCTGGTTAACCATCACCTTTATAGAGCTTTGGGATCAAGATAACTTAGTGGCCGTTGCTGTAACTGATTGTATGGACAACGCTATTTCGGCTATTTATACATTTTTTGACCCTGACTACGAACACTTTAGTTTAGGGACTGTAATGATATTACAGCAGCTTAAATTTGCTAAACAGCAACACAAACAGTTTGTTTATTTAGGCTATCAAATAGATGAATGTGACAAAATGAAGTATAAAACCCAGTTTTTACCTGCCCAAAAACAGCTCAATGACCAGTGGGTGGCTATTTAATTTACAAAAATAGCCCCTGCGCCTTTACTTATTGGCGTATTTTGGGCAAAATCTGCAGCGTTTAACTATTAAAGAGGTGTTACGCTAAACATGGCGAAAGAAGACGTAATCGAAATGCAAGGGACAGTCCTTGATACTTTACCAAATACAATGTTCCGAGTTGAGCTAGAAAATGGTCACGTAGTTGTGGCTCATATTTCAGGTAAAATGCGCAAAAACTATATCCGTATTTTAACCGGCGATAAAGTAACGGTAGAAATGACTCCTTACGATTTATCGAAAGGTCGTATCGTATTCCGTGCTCGCTAAGTAAGTGCGTAAACGAGATTTAGTTTTTGGCTAGTGAAAACTAGCTTTAAGCGTTTATTAAATGTAATTAATGGTAGTAGCCAGTAATTACATTTAATAAACAAAAAACCCAGCCTTTGCTGGGTTTTTTGTTGCCTATTCCTTTGGCAAATAAAAAAGCCTGCATAAAGCAGGCTTTTTAAATTGCTAACTTTTTTAGGTTAGGCTGGCGTTAAGTCACTCTCGTAATCAAAACGCAGTTTTTTATCTTTAACCGATACTTTTACCGTACCGCCAGAAATTAGCTCACCAAACAGTATTTCGTTAGCCAATTGCTTTTTAAGATCTTCTTGGATAACACGCGCCATAGGGCGCGCGCCCATTGCTTTGTCATAGCCTTTATCAGCCAACCACTCACGTGCTTTAGAGGTAAGCTCAAGGTTAACTGACTTCTTATCCAGTTGCGCTTGTAACTCAACAACAAATTTATCAACCACTTGCAAAATAACCTCTTTCTCGAGGTGATTAAACCAAATAATGTTATCTAAGCGGTTTCTAAATTCAGGTGAAAATACTTTGTTAATTTCACCCATCGCATCATGTGTATGGTCTTGCTCACTAAAACCAATCGACTTACGCGTGGTTTCTTGTACGCCGGCATTGGTGGTCATCACCACTACTACGTTTCTAAAGTCAGCTTTTCGGCCGTTATTATCTGTTAGCGTGCCGTGATCCATAACTTGTAATAAAATGTTGTAGATATCAGGATGCGCTTTTTCAATTTCATCCAGCAATACCACTGCATGTGGGTTTTTGATCACCGCTTCTGTTAATAAGCCGCCTTGTTCAAAACCTACATAACCCGGAGGCGCACCGATTAAACGGCTCACCGCGTGGCGCTCAACGTATTCAGACATATCAAAACGAATAAACTCAACACCCATGCATTTAGCTAATTGCTTGGTAACCTCTGTTTTACCTACCCCTGTTGGGCCTGCAAATAAGAACGAACCAACCGGTTTGTTCTCGTTTGCTAAACCTGAGCGCGATAAGCGAATAGCAGAAGTTAATGCATCAATGGATTGATCTTGTCCAAACACCAACATTTTTAAATTACGGTCTAAGTTTTTCAGCGTTTCTTTATCAGACGACGACACATTTTGAGGCGGAATACGCGCCATTTTAGACACAATCATCTCAATATCAGATACACCAATGGTTTTTTTACGCTTAGACGTAGGCAGTAGCCGTTGGCTTGCGCCTGCTTCATCAATAACGTCAATCGCTTTATCAGGTAAGTGACGCTCATTAATGTACTTGGCACTTAGCTCGGCGGCTGCTTTTAACGCTTTTTGCGTATAACGAATACCGTGGTGTGCTTCGTAACGATCTTTTAAGCCGTTAAGAATTTTAGTGGTGTCTTCAACGCTAGGTTCAAGCACATCAATTTTTTGAAAGCGACGAACTAGGGCGCGATCTTTTTCAAAAATATTCTTGTACTCACCGTAAGTAGTAGAACCCATACAACGTAATTGCCCACTTGAGAGTAACGGCTTAATTAAGTTTGAGGCATCCATTACCCCACCTGAGGCAGCACCTGCACCAATAATGGTGTGAATTTCATCAATAAATAAAATTGAACCTGGTTTTGCTTGTAACTCTTTTAATAAACTTTTAAAGCGTTTTTCAAAATCGCCTCGGTATTTGGTACCGGCAAGTAACGCGCCCATATCTAAGGAGTACACAACCGCATCAGCAATGACTTCAGGCACTTGTTCGTTAACAATACGATAGGCTAAGCCCTCGGCAATAGCAGTTTTACCTACGCCGGCTTCACCAACCAGTAATGGGTTATTCTTTTTACGACGACACAGCACTTGCACTGTGCGCTCTACTTCACTATCACGGCCAACAAGCGGGTCAATATTACCCTCTTTAGCGTGTATATTAAGGTTAGTTGTAAAGCTGTCGAGCTTACTCGCTTCTTCGCTTGCTACTTCTTGCACCTCTTCATGAATATCGTCGGTATCATCGCCTAATTCGTCGTCACCTTTGGCGATACCATGAGAAATAAAGTTAACAATATCAAGTCGAGAAATATCATTCTTTTTAAGTAAGTACACGGCTTGGCTTTCTTGCTCAGAAAAAATAGCGACCAGCACATTAACGCCTGTGACTTCATTTTTGCCAGAAGATTGCACATGAAATACCGCGCGCTGTAATACCCGCTGAAAACCAAGTGTTGGTTGAGTTTCGCGCTCTTCTTCTAAATCAGGAATAACCGGTGTGGTTTCATCAATAAATTCAAGTAACTCTGTTTTTAATCCAGAAACGTCAACACCACACGCATTAAGCGCTTCTCCAGCTGATGGGTTGTCGAGTAGAGCTAATAAAAGGTGCTCTACGGTCATAAACTCATGACGACGTGTACGCGCTTCACGAAACGCAGTGTTCAAAGTTAGTTCTAAGTCTTTATTTAGCATTGGCAACCCCTTACAGAGATAATAATTTTATACCGCACTTCAAAGATGAAAGTTCACCTTTGTGGTATTTATTCCTGCTCACAACTACATAGCAGTGGATGCTCGTTATCCCTTGAGTAGCGGTTAACTTGCTCAGCCTTGGTATGTGCTACATCGGCGCTATAAACACCACATATGCCCTTACCTTGCTGATGTATTTGCAGCATCACATCAGTTGCTCTATCGCTATCCATATTAAAAAACGTCATTAAGATCTCTATTACAAAATCCATCGGCGTGTAATCATCGTTGTTTAACACAACTTTATATTTTCGCGGTGGCTGCAACTTTTGCTTTTCACTATCGCGAACGGTGTCGATAACACCAGAATCTTTCATACCACTCATAATTAAATATAGTCTTGTCTTTGTAACTCAAGCAAACTTGAATAAAAAAATAAATAAAATGTTAAAAAATAACCTAAAACACTTGACTGGTTGCTTAAATAAACTACAGTCAAATGGTGATTGATTAAACCTTAGTCAGTCTAGCAAACAATACAGTTTAGGATAACTAAATTAGTCAACTTATAGAAGGATGTAGAAGTATGGCTTGTGGTAAAGTCAAATGGTTCAACAACGCCAAAGGTTTTGGTTTCATCGTAGAAGACGGTTGCGAGAACGACATTTTTGCTCATTACTCCACTATTGTAATGGACGGATACAAGACGCTTAAAGCTGGTCAAGATGTTACCTTCGAATTACAACAGGGCCCTAAAGGTCTACACGCTACTAATATAGCCCCTAACGGCGATATTATAGAGTGATTGTAAATATGAGACTAAAGCGAGTGACCTGTTTAGATCCTCGCTTAATTCCCTAAATATCCCTAACCACTTATATATAAATTGCTTCATTGTTTGTTAATTCAACCCCGCTCCTTGATTTTATTTTATCTACCCCAATAATTTCAGTATTAGATGTTTAACTGCTGGCGTTTGGCGCGTAATCCTAGCCCTTTTTAGCCAAGCTTGTTACACTCTTTATCCTGTAAAACGTAATTACTTTAGCCTAATGGCTAGTTTGTATTTACATAAATTTCAGTTATAAAAGACACTAGTCCGTCAGGTGTGATTATTCTCACCTTGTTTAGGTTATACGAGTACCAACACCTAACAGACTACTCATTGCATATACTAATGCTTTATTTATAAGGTATTAAGCGATGATTTCTTTGCATTGTTGAATTTGGCCAATGCGGCCTACTATCTAGGAATGATGATGACATCAAAAATTATCTATACAAAAACGGACGAAGCTCCGGCACTAGCAACTTATTCGTTGTTACCTATTATCCAAGCGTACACAAATGCGGCAGGTGTTGAAGTTGAAACACGCGACATCTCATTAGCTGGTCGTGTAATTGCGAGCTTCCCGGATTACCTAACAGAAGAACAACGCATTGGTGATGCACTTGCAGAGCTTGGCGAAATGGCAAAAACACCAGAAGCTAACATCATTAAATTACCGAACATTAGTGCATCAGTTCCGCAACTTCGCGCTGTAATTAAAGAGCTTCAAGAAAAAGGTTATGCACTTCCAGAATACCCTGTAGAACCTAAAAACGATGAAGAAAAAGCCATTCAAGCAGCATACGATAAAATTAAAGGCAGCGCAGTAAACCCTGTTCTTCGTGAAGGTAACTCTGACCGTCGCGCACCAGGTTCAGTGAAAGAGTATGCACGTAATAACCCGCATTCAATGGGCGCGTGGAGCAAAGATTCACAATCATACGTTGCAAGCATGGAAGAAGGTGACTTCTTTGGTTCTGAGCAATCAGTAACTGTTGATGAAGCAACGGATGTTCGTATTGAACACGTAGCGGCTAATGGCGATATCACTGTACTTAAGCAAAGCACGCCATTACTTGCTGGTGAAGTAATTGATGCATCACGTATTAGCGCTGCAAAATTACAAGCATTCCTAGAAGCTGAAATTAATGCTGCTAAGGAAAAAGGCGTGTTATTTTCGCTTCACATGAAAGCAACCATGATGAAAGTATCTGATCCAATCATCTTTGGTCACGCTGTAAAAGTATTCTACAAAGACGTTTTTGCAAAACACGGTGCACTTTTTGAAGAGCTAGGTGTTGATGTAAACAACGGTTTAGGCGATGTGTACTCTAAAATTCAAACATTAGATGACGCTAAGCGCGAAGAAATTGAAGCAGATATTCAAGCTGTTTATGCTAACCGCCCTGCTATCGCAATGGTTGATTCTCATCGTGGCATTACAAACTTACACGTACCAAGTGATGTGATCATCGATGCTTCTATGCCTGCTGCAATTCGTTCAAGCGGTCAAATGTGGAATAAAGACGATAAATTACAAGACACAAGCTTTGTAATTCCAGATCGTTGTTACTCTGGCGTTTACCAAGCAACGATTGATTTTTGTAAAGAGCACGGTGCTTTTGATCCTACGACTATGGGTAGCGTACCAAACGTTGGCCTTATGGCTCAAAAAGCGGAAGAGTACGGCTCACATGACAAAACATTTGAAGCAAAAGCTGACGGTACTATTCGTGTTGTTGACACAAATGGCAACACCCTACTTGAGCACAGTGTTGAGCAAGGCGATATCTGGCGCATGTGTCAGGTTAAAGATGCACCAATTCAAGATTGGGTTAAACTTGCAGTAAACCGCGCTCGCGCAACAGGTAATCCGGCTATTTTCTGGTTAGATGCAGAACGTGCACACGATGCTGAGCTAATCAAAAAAGTGAATAAATACCTGCCAGATCACGACACTGCTGGCCTAGATATTCAAATTTTATCGCCAATGGATGCAACCTTATTCTCACTAGCACGCATCAAAGAAGGTAAAGACACGATTTCTGTAACAGGTAACGTGTTACGTGATTACCTAACAGATTTATTCCCAATTTTAGAATTGGGCACTAGTGCTAAAATGCTTTCAATTGTGCCACTAATGAATGGCGGTGGTCTATTTGAAACAGGTGCCGGTGGTTCTGCTCCTAAGCACGTTCAACAGTTTGAAAAAGAAAACCACTTACGTTGGGATTCTTTAGGTGAGTTCTTAGCACTTGCTGCGTCACTTGAACACCTAAGTACAACAACGGGTAATAACAAGGCACAAGTACTTGCGGATACGCTTGATAAAGCAACGGGTACATTCTTAGCTGAAAACAAGTCGCCTTCACGTAAAGTAAAAGAAATTGATAACCGTGGTTCTCATTTCTTCTTATCTTTATTCTGGGCTCAAGAACTTGCTAAGCAAAATGAAGATAGCGAGCTTAAAGCGCAATTTACACAAATTGCTAGCGACCTTGAAACCAACAAAGAGCAAATTGTTAGCGAGCTAAACGATGCACAGGGTCCTGCAATGAACATTGGCGGATACTTCCAGCCAAATGACGATGCAGCCTTCAAAGCAATGCGTCCGAGCACAACATTTAACGAGATTTTATCTAAACTAGTATAAATCAGTTAAATGAATGAAAAGGCGCTCATAGAGCGCCTTTTTTGTGCCTAAGAAAAAGGCCGCTAATGCGGCCTTTTAAATTCAACTTTAAAAGTTTATTTTGTGTACGCGCGTGGCATGTTCGACTCTGTTGTATAGCGCTCACGCAGTTTATCTTGGCGAGATTCAGTACTAACCTCAACCCCATTAATAAACATTTTATTCACGTGACTGCTCAGCTCAAACGGGTCGTTACTCCACATAACAACATCAGCGGCTTTTCCTACTTCTAGGCTACCGGCATTAATACCAAATACATCAGCCACATTCGAAGTCATGGCCTTTAACGCGCCTTGTTGGCTCATACCGTAAGACACTGCGTTACCGGCATCGTAGCGAAGCTGGTAAACATTGTGACTGGCATCGCCACCCACAGTTAATAGCACTTTAACACCGGCTTTTTCTAATATGCCGGCATTATTTAAGCTTGCATGCAATGAATCGAAGCTGCCTGGTAAATTATCCATTGCACTAATGATCACAGGAATGCCTGCTTTAGCGATGCGATCTTTAACTACAACGGCATCTTGAGCGCCATTAAGGACAATGTTTACGCCAAACTGCTGTTTCACTTTTATTAGTTCAACAATATCAGCCGAACGCGACACACTAATTAGTAATGGCATATCGCCTTTTAGTACTTTAGCCATTATGGTGTCTTCAGCACTTGGCTTAGCGTCGTCTTTTTTAGCTTCTTTACTTGCTTTAGTTTGATGCTCATCTAACTTATTGATAAGTGTTTGCAAGGTAAATGCACGAGAGCCTTTGCTGCGTTCACCCAAATGAACCACTAATGCTGCTTGCTTTTTATTTACGCTTTCGAAGCTACCACTTAAATCAACAACACTTGCAAGGCCTGCAAATATGCTGTCACCACCGTAAGGGGTGATCAAATCGCGAGTAATACCGCCTTTACGTGCATAAGCAATTAAGCTTGAACGAGGATTAAATGCCAAGCTTGCATCAAAATCGATACCCGCTTTGTCTTCTCCTGCATCGCGAGAACCGGCAACCGCACCTACTTCAACTAAGCCAAGCTGGTTTACACTGGCTATAAAACCTGGAGTCACTATTTGACCTTGAGCATCAATAACTTTGTCAACTTTAAAATCGCTAGGGTTAATGGCAGTGATTTTGCCATCATTCATAACTATGCTAGCTCCTTCTAATACACCTTGCTCTGAAGATGTATGCAAAGTTGCATTAATAATTGCCAGTGACTCTGCGCTCACGGTACCCGATGCTAATAGCCCTGCAGCAACCAGAGAAAGCGAAAACGAACGTGATAATTTTTTCATTCTGGGTGCTCCTTATTGTTGACCTAACATAAAATCACTTTGTGCTTGGAATGCGCTATCGTTTCTATCGTAAACTTTTGCACCATCAACAAACACTTGCTCTGCTTTTGCATAAACACTAAACGGGCTTTGATTCCAAATAACAACATCAGCTTGTTTGCCTGCTTCAAGTGAGCCTGTTTTATCTTCAATACCTAACGATTTAGCGGCGTTAGCTGTGATCCACTTAATTGCATGCTGCTCAGAAATATCAAACCCATTTTGGTTTGCACTGTACATTACTTTAGCCGCTTCTTGGTTTAAACGTTGAATCGTCGTGTCAGAATCTGAGTGCACAACGGCACATGAGTTTTTAACGGCATCAACAATAGCTACGTTCTCTTGCACCATATCGTAGGCTTCCATTTTAAAGCCCCACCAGTCTGGCCAAAGTGCAGCACACGAGCCGTTTTCAGCCAATAAATCAGCAATTTTGTATGCTTCAATACCGTGATGGAATGTGCCCGCATGATAATTAAACTCTTTTGAAAGGTCGATCATCATCGCCATTTCTTCTGCTTTGTAGCAGTGATTATGAATACGAACGTCACCTTCTAAAACACCGCGTAATGTATCGTATTTAATATCTCGGTGTGGAGCTTCTGGGTTTTTACCCGCAGCGTAATCAGCATCGTATTTATCCCACTCACGCTTATATTCTTGAGCGCCAATCCATGCTGTGCGATAACCTGCCATATTACCCATACGTGTCATCGGTAATACACCTTTTCGACCGTAAACACGTTTAGGATTTTCACCACAGGCCATTTTTAAACCGTATGGCGCATCAGGAAATTTCATTCCTTGCATCGTATGAGCCGGTACATTTTTAAGGGTAACGCCACGTCCACCAAATAAATTAGCTGAACCTGGTAAAATTTGTAATGACGTAATACCGCCTTCACGTGCGCGATTAAAACCTGGATCTTGTGGCCATATTGAATGCTCAACCCATACTTCTGCCGTATTAGGGCTGGTCATTTCGTTACCATCTTGATGAGACTCAACCGATGGATTTGGATAAGCACCTAAATGTGAATGAACGTCAATAATGCCTGGTGTTACCCATTTACCTTGCGCGTCAATAGTGGTGTCTGCATTAGCGGTTAAATCTTTACCAACTTGCTGCACTTTACCGTCAACAATCAGTACGTCAGCTTCATCTAAGCGCTCACCCGTACCTGTTAATACCGTTGCATTAGTGATCAAGGTGCTTGATGTCGCTACTGGCTGATAAGTACTTGGGTATGGGTTTTTATTAATGGTTACTTTGTCATCTTGTGGGCCGCTTTCTTGGCAACCAACAAGTGCTGCTGCTAAACCAACAGCTAACAATGAGGGAGCAAATTTTTGCATGTTTTTAGGTTCTCCTGTTTTTTTACTACTTTAGCGAAAGCAAACGCATAAAGCTAAAAAAACAGGTGAAAAGGCGGTTATTTAAGGTGAGTTTCTGTAATTATTTTTTTATATAATTGTTATAAAGCTTATCCAGAGCTCCTTCGGTGGTGAGCGATGGATCTTTACTTATAAAGTGTTTAACCGTTCGGGTTACAAAATCTGAGTTTTGCTTATGTAATTTTGAAAAATCTTTAATCAATGTATTACCATCTTTTGCGGCTGTGACTTTATCATGGCGATGTCTGTATTGGCTCAATGCCTTATTAAAATCACCTTGATAGTCTTCCACTAAAATTTTATAAAAATCACTTTTTTGTACCTTTAAAACATTAATGCAATAATTAAGCGCTTCTTTAAAGTCGTAAAATACAGTGCCTTCTACATCAAACTCTTTGGTTTTTTCACGCACTGTGACACGTGCTTCTTCAGTGGCATAACTAAACCCCGTAAAAGCGAGTCGCTCAGCCGCTTCTTTACCGAGTTTCATACCCGCTTGAATACTATGAGCAAATTCATCACTCATGTCAGCGAGCTCGTTTTCTTCCCACATGTTATAAACGCGCAAAGGCTTTGCATACTTATTAGATAACTTCTTTTTAAGTTTGCTAAATCGCTCATCAATGGTCATTAATCGCTCATTGTGAAGTAATGCATGGCATTCGTAACAGGCTGCAATGGCAACAAAGTCAGCTTCTTCACCTAGATCAATAATACTTTGTAGCATATGCAATGGCGGGCAATGATCGCGCTCTGTTGCCTCACAGCCGCAATAAAAACATTGGTTAAAATGCTGTTGCTCACACGCATAAGCTTGCTGGTAGTAACTTGCTAACGTTTTATTCACAATTGCGCTCCAAAAATATAAAATGCCACAAATTTAGGGCGCGATAATAACAGCCTGAAAAAATATTTCAGTAGGAAAACGCTAAAGTGTGTCAAAAATAAATTATTTATGAACAACTTTTCATACACCTACAAAATTGCACGATTTATATACACATCTTCTTACAGCTTACCCCATTCAGTTAACAACATTTCGGCTACATTAAGCAATACTTAAGTTGCATATAAACAAAGAGGCAAATACTATGATTTCTTTCAAAGCAACTCTATATTCAACTGTATTATTGGGCGCAGCAACATTAACAGCTCCTGTAATGGCGGCCACTTTTGTTGCCGCTGATTCATCACCCGGTACCCAAGCTTGCATGGCCGTTGCATCTAACAAAAGACTGACACTGCTCAGAACAATGAAAGATCTACGTATAGATAAACATGTAATTAGCAAAAAATTACTCTGTAATGATTTATCAGTGGGTGACTTTGTAACGCTGTATGATTTAAATAAATCAGCACAATTTTTAAATATTGAAGCATCTACTAGTACGTCAATAAGAGATTTAGCAAAAGTAAACAAACCGCTTGTAGTTATTATGGCGGGATCTAAATAACCTGAGTTCTAATTAAAAAATCGTGAGTTTTAAA
Organism: Pseudoalteromonas sp. BSi20311; assembly: GCF_000239875.1. NCBI lineage: Bacteria > Pseudomonadati > Pseudomonadota > Gammaproteobacteria > Alteromonadales > Pseudoalteromonadaceae > Pseudoalteromonas > Pseudoalteromonas sp. BSi20311. Next base: position 64,054 of record NZ_BADU01000046.1, read on the forward strand.
TGCGTTTAATTTACTCTAGCCAAACACGTTAGGCAGGGCTTAGTACCTGCTTAACGTGTATTTAATTATTAAATAAGCGCTGCCAACAAGCCAAACAAACCACCAAATACCCCACCCCACACAACGAGCCAGCCTAAATGTTCGCGGATCATGGTTTGAATTATTTCTTTTACCATTTTAGGGGTGAGTTCATCTAGGCGTTCATCCACTAACTTAAGCACCGTGTTATGCAAACTTTCCGCGTTATTGCCTTGGGTTAACATGTCGCTTAATAGTATTTTAAAATCGTCGGTGTCGCTTATTTGCACCAGTGATGATTGCATTTTTTCAATAAACTTTTCTCGCATTGGCTCAACGGCTTCAGTGCCGCCAAACATTGCAAGCATGCTACCAAATTGTGATTGCTCAATAACCACTAACAAATTATCGAATGCAGGGTTTAAATCTACTTTATAAATTACCGATTCAAAATCAATCGTTGGCTGTGCCTTACTTAGAAGCTTGTCTATTTTATGCTCAGAAAAGAACTCCGTAAGTATTAAATTTCTTATAGCCACTTTAAAGCTTTCAAACTTAAGCGCAATTACACCTGATCCATATAAAAACGGTACTTTTTCAAACAGCATATGAATAGCGAGTAAATTTGTAACCGCACCAGAGAGTGCAAATAAGCCCACCGAAAGTACAATGGCTTGATCAAATACAAAACCAATAACAACACAACACGCTGCTAATAAGTTAGTGATAAAACTTTTATTCATTTTTATTCCATTTCAGTGATTTGTATCAGAAATTGATAGTCTTAATTTTACACCGATTAATTTGTTTATTTAATCCCTTTTTGCCATAGTTTATTTATAGGTTTAAAAGGTGACTATTGTTATGTGGAAAACAATCAATCAACAGATCAGCCAAGCTATCCATTACGATTTTAAACACACCCATAAACGTCAGTTGCAAAATACATCCACCGATAAGTTGTTTCACTTAAGCGATGGCAAGCACAATTACTTAGTTAAAATTGCGCAAAAACATGAACTAGAACGCTTTGAGGCTCAAGCTCAAGGTTTAAAACAGCTTACTCAAAACAGTGTATTTATGGTGCCCGACTGCATTACAACTGGGGCCAATATAGAATTCGCCTTTATTGTATTAGAGTGGCTTGCACTTGACGAGCTCCCCCATACCCATTGGTCAGCTATGGGGGAGCATCTTGCTATGTTACATCAAAAACACCAGCAAGCGATGTTTGGTTTTGACACCGACAATTATTTAAGCTCAACACCTCAACCTAATCAGTGGCATAAAAAATGGGATGTATTTTTTGCAGAAGAGCGTATTGGTTGGCAATTACAGCTATTAGCTGAAAAAGGCATTGCACTTGCAGACCCTGAGCAACTGATAAATCAGGTGAAGGAGCAACTGCATAATCATCATGTTTTACCCTCACTAATACATGGCGATTTTTGGCGCGGTAATATGGGCTTTGTAAACAACATTCCGACCTTATTTGACCCTGCCTGCTATTACGGAGATCGGGAGGTCGATATTGCTATGAGTGAGCTTTATGCCCCCCTCCCTGAAGAGTTTTATAGTGCCTACAATCAACACTATCCTTTAGCTCAGGGTTATGAGCAACGTAAGCTTGTTTACCAGCTTTACCCTATTTTAAACAACGCCAACATTTATGCTGGGCATTATCTAAATCAGGCCAAAGAGCACGTTGATAAACTACTAAACTACTAAACTTAAATAAATGCAGTAAACAAAATATAAGCACTATAATCAGAGTAAGCCCGTTGTGTGCTACCCACGTAAAATAACTTAGTTTTTATGAGGTGTTATTATGAAAGACTTTTTATCACAACGTATCGCCTGCCCACATTGTGGACACCATATTCATTTAGATCTTGATGCTAGTATGGGCGACCAAGACTACTATGAAGAATGCAGTGCCTGTTGTAACCTTATACACTTGAACATGCATATAGATTATGCAAGTAATAAGTTAGAGTTACATGTGGACAGCGATGACGAACAAATATTTTAACTATGTTGGCGCATGTAGTTTTCAACGGTGCTTATAATTGTGTAGGTTTGCTGGTCGACTTCAATATTGAACTCATCACCCACAACGGCTTCACCTAAATTAGTTATATCGAGTGTTTCTGGTATTAAATGCAACCAAAAGCCAAATTCATCAATATTACCCACCGTTAAACTTGCACCATTAACAGATACAAATCCTTTGTATAGCACATATTTTTGCCATTTTTGTGGTAGGCTGAGCTGTATTTTATAGTTGTTTTCTAACTTCACTATTTGCGCAATTTTTGCGGTGCAATGAATATGTCCAGATACAATGTGCCCACCCAACTCAGTACCAAACGACACTGAACGCTCATAATTAACTAAACTACCCAATTCCAGTTGCCCAAGATTAGTAAGCTGCAGGGTTTCATCAATAACATCAAAATGCACTTGAGCAACCACATCGTGATTACTTAGCTCTACTTTCACAACAGTCAAACAACAACCATTTATAGCGATGCTGGCACCTAAGTCTAAATGCTTCACGTATTGCTCATTAACAGAAACTACCAAGCGTAATACGCCCTGTGCATGGGTTTTAGAAACTACCGTTGCTTGAGTTTGAATAATACCGGTAAACATAAAAATCGCTTCTATTTCTAACAAAGTGCTAGTTTAACGTATCAAAAGACAAAATCATTCACTTAATAGCACTTATTCATGGTTATTTTCACCACCAAGATGAATTAAATACAAACACCGACCACCAGCATAGCTTGGCAGATCACAATAGATTACAATGCGACTATGTTTTTCTGAATAGCTGTTTTTTATGACTTTTTGTAGTTGGGAAGCCAAACGTTTACTTTCTCTTGCCGTTCCCGTTTTTTTAGCACAAGTAACTTTAGTATTAATGTCTGTGGTTGACACCATTATGGCCGGACAAGTGAGCCCTACCGATTTAGCTGCACTGTCAATTGCAACGGGGATATGGAACCCAATTTTATTAGCAATACAAGGGATTTTATTAGCATTAACGGGCGTTATTGCACAATTCGCTGGTGCTAAAGATCGAAACGGCATCAGCCATTATTTTCAGCAAGCCCTTTATTTAACACTCCTTTTAAGTATTGCTGGTTTTAGTGCGGCGCAGCTTGCCAATACTGTTATTTTACAGCTAGACACCACCCCAGCAATTGCTGGACTTGCTTTTGACTACATTCATTTTGTTAAATGGGGTGTATTTGGCTTTTTAATTTTTACCGTTTATAGAAATATGACTGAAGGCATGGGGATGACCAAGCCTGCATTTTATATTAGCCTACTGGGGCTTGCGGTAAACATTCCACTCAATTATATTTTTATCAATGGCTTATTTGGCCTACCAGCTTTTGGCGGAGCCGGTTGTGGTATCGCTACCGCACTCGTATTTACTGTTATGGCCATTGCGCAGGTGACTTATTGCCAGCTCAGCAAAAAAGTAGACGCCAAAGGCTTATTAGCGGGCTTTGAAAAACCTAACTTTAAAACCATAGGTATTATTACCAAACTCGGTATTCCTATATCACTAGCCACTTTTTTTGAAGTAACCTTGTTTGCCTGTATACCTTTATTTATTGCGCACTTGGGTGCGGTTGCCGTATCTGGCCATCAAATTGCAGCCAGTGTTACGGCACTATTATTTATGATGCCTCTTAGCCTCTCAATTGCAATTAGCATACGAATTGGTAATTTATTTGGGCAAAATCATTTAGACCAATTAAAAGTAGCCGTGTCTACAAGTTATATTTTAGCGGCAATTATCGCCCTATTTATCGCTTTTATTACTTTTATAGGTCGCGATGTGATTAGCCAGCTTTATAGCGATAGCCCTGCGGTACTCGCACTTGCTTCATCAATTATGATTTTAGCCTGTATTTATCAACTTCCTGATGCATTACAAGTAGCTGCAAATGGTATATTGAGAGGCTTAAAGCACACCGCGCCTATTTCTTATATCACTTTTATCTCTTATTGGTTAATCGGCTTTAGTTTAGGTTACGTATTAGCAAGAACAGACTTAATAGTGCCAGCAATGGGCCCTCACGGTTTTTGGATAGGTATTATCGTTGGATTATCAGTTGCAGCTGTACTACTGATGCTGACAGTGCATAGGCGATTTAAACGTGAACCATTTATTCTCTCTTAATCAATCTATAACTACCACACTGCCACTTAAATGGTTACTGGCAGTGTGTTGTATCTTGCTTTTTGGCTGCTCAGAGCAGCCCAGTGAGGCAAATAAAACTTATTTGTCTCGCTTAAGTAGTACCTTGCAAGTTCCTAAGCCAAACACAAACCCACTGCAACAACTTACTTTAGTTGAGCCTGTTGAAGCTTTACAACCAGCAATTAAAATTGGCATAACTGAACTTGCTGGTATTAGCCAATGTAAACTGAACGTTTTAATAAGCGAGCATAATAATCAGTTAGGTAAAACAGCCACCGCTGCTAGCCAATTGAAGTACCAAATAGATTTTATTCAAAGCGCGCAAAACTGTTTAAATAGCTTGGATAAACAAAGCAAGATTTACAACAAAATTGCTGCGGCAAAAACTCAAAAACAAGCTCAGCTTACTCAGTTTTTCAACAATATGTTATTTAGTGAGCCCGAACTCAACAGCAGTTGGCAATTAACCGGCCAAGAGCTCAGCACTCAACCGGCTGGGTTTAGCGACACAGTTGAGGGGCTTAAAAAGCTAACTACCATAAAACAGCTAATAGAAAACCAAAATAGTATGGCAATAAACAGTGATGATATTTTGTCAGCGCTTGAGCCGCTTAACAAATACGAGTTTAACCAACAACTTATTCAAGCCGCGCGTGAACAAATTAGCTTAAATCATGCGGCCACCCAGTTTGTAAATACTTTAACGCTTGAAGATATATGCCCAAAGGGTAAAAACAAGCAGCAAGCTAAAATTGTCAGTAATATATTCAATAAATATTATTTGAAACAAATTCAGCCTTATCAAGCTCAGATTAGTGGCTATTTAGAAACATTGCAGCCGCTTTATGTGCAGCTGTGGTTTAATCAAGCAGTAAGCAGTGAAGAAGTAAATGCACTTCTTGACCCAAACGCTAAAAACTTACTCGCTCAGCTAAAATCGTCAGCAAAAGAGCATGTTATATGGTGGCAAAAATTTTATAAAACGTGTGAAATCAGTCCAATATGAATAAAAAAACGGCAAATGAACTCAAATAGCATAAACATGCTTGATTCACTCCTCATCACGCTATATATTAGCGACCGTTGTTAAGCAATTAACAACTCTTAAATACATGCAGTACAACTGTAGCTCAGTTGGGCGAGATTGGACCGAAGCAAAGCTTCGCAGCCGAACGAGGTGGAGGCAGGACGCCGACAGGATGAAGCTTCATGGACGAATTAAATAATATGTAGACTTATAGTACGACTGTAGCTCAGTTGGTTAGAGCACTACCTTGACATGGTAGGGGTCGGTGGTTCGAATCCACTCAGTCGTACCAACATTTAAGAATCCTAAAATAATTGTACGACCGTAGCTCAGCTGGTTAGAGCGCTACCTTGACATGGTAGAGGTCGGTGGTTCGAATCCACTCGGTCGTACCAATTAAACTCTATATTTCAAACAGTTAAAAACCCTATTCAATCTATTCGTTTAATTATTCAACTAAAAATTAAATTCTTAGTTTTTTATTATTTTGTATTCAAAATTTTAAAATAACGAGAGCCAAGCCTCAAAAGATCATCCTAAAAATTCCAGTTTTTATCGATTTGTGCCCAAACTTGTGCCCAAGCGCCCAAACCACTTTTTTAGCTCTTTAATCTTCCTCAAAATTAGACCCCTACCCTTGCAAATTCACAAACCTCAAATCACAAATTCCAAACCGAAAATTTCAAATCAGGTGACCACTACACTAATATTTTCCGTGTCATTTCATTAAATATCCTATGACCCCTATTCCATAAACTGCTTCTGTGTGCATATTCTCTCCAGCTTTGATCACCCAATTGCATTAACTTTGATCGCTTATTCTCATTAAGCGTTGATCGCTAAAATCACAGTAGCAGATGTATGGACTCCTCCCCATTAACGGGAGAGTACGGTATAAAGAAATTGCAAAACAACTTTTACCAATTAAGGAGTCCATACATGGCACAGTCTAATTTAATTGCTATTGATTTAGCAAAAAATATTTTCCAAGTTGCGCAGCTTCAAGGCAGTAAACTTAAATCTAATAAACAAGCTAGCCGCAAAGCATTGCTTGAGTTATTAGTTAAAGCTAAACCATCCGTTGTTGCTATGGAAGCATGCGCAAGCGCTCAATATTTTGCACGCACTGCGCAATCTTTTGGTCATAAAGTTATGTTGCTTGACCCGTTATTTGTTAAAGCATTTAGACAAGGTCAAAAAACAGATGCAAACGATGCTATTGCGATAGCCATTGCTAGTAAAGTCCCTAATGTTCGCACCTGTAAAATTCTCTCTATCGAAGAGCAAGCATTGCAATCTCTTAGTAAGGTTCGGGCGCTAGCGGATAAACAAAAGATTCAATTATCAAACCAAATACGTGGGTTACTCCTTGAGTTTGGTATTGTCATTAACCAAAGTGAGGCCGCATTTAAAGCAGCCATACCCGATATTTTAGAAGATGCAGAAAACACGCTGCCATTAGAACTAAAGCATGCGCTTGCGCTGACTTACGCTCTTTATCAACAGCAGTGTGACAACAAAGTAGAGTTACAAAAACAAATCGAGCGTATTGTAAAACAAAATGATGGCTGTCAACGCTTAATGGCACTCGAAGGAGTCGGCCCAATCACTGCTATCGAGCTTTTGTCTTTTTTAGGTGACACAACACAGTTTAGCAATGGAAGGAGTACTGCGGCGTGTGCAGGAGTGACACCGCTACAGCATTCGACAGGCGGTAAAGCAAAGATAGGCTGTATACCTAAAAGACGAGGTGGAGCATTAAGGCGAAATCTATTTTTAGGCGCTCGCTCGATAGTGAGTAAATTAAAAAACAGAGAGGCCTCGACTGAAAAAGAACGATGGATAAAAAGCCTGCTGATAAGAAAAGGGGTTAAGTGCGCGGCGATTACATTAGCAAACAAAACAATGAGAACAGCTTATGCCTTACTTAAAAAAGGAACGAATTATGAGCCAACAGCACCGACAGCCTAAAGTAAAAGAATAAAAAATCAGTAAGCAGAAGAATTGAACAAGCCAAGATAGAGCATTAAGTGGTGAGACCTACCCTTGATAGCCTGAAAACCCGCTAGTGTACGAAGATACCGTGTAGCAGATAAGGCACAAGGGCGCGAAAACATCAAAGTGACCGAGGTAGCGCCTCATTAGAGTCCGTATATAAGTACGCAATCACATCAGCTTAATGTAAAAAAGGCTTGTGCAATCGGAGGAGTCCATATAAGCGAGTTTGGTAATTAGTGAGTCAATACTGCATATTTTCTCCAGGTTTTATCACATAATAGCATTAACTTTGGCCGCTTATTCTCATTAAGCTTTGCTCACAAAAATCACTTGTAAGTGATCATTTTTACGCTCTTAATTTATTTTGCCAATCAAAGCTTAATACCACTAGTAACAGAGTTCACGTTTTATCATTTTTGTAGGTGTGTTAGACCGTTATCTGAATCGTTTGATGAGGATAACAGTAAGCGTGCAGCGAACTTCACCTAGAGCTTAACATTCGTAAACGTCCGGTGATCATCACCTAGATATCGATGTTCCAAGGCAATAATCGTTCTATGTCTGGCTCAGGCTGACAAAGCTCATCGAGGCAATGCATGATGTAATCAAATGGCGTTAAGCCACATGTGGTATAAACCGAAAAGGCAAATGACCTTGTGGTGCATGCCTATATTTCTACTTGCTTAGAGCACCTAGCAGAGCAGTCTGATAACCTTGAGCCACTGCTGCCATGGAATATCAATTAGCTCGCTTCCTTCTTCCTGAGTTTATGGAGCTTATTAAATTTTTATTCTGTGAAACACGTACATTTACATCGTAACCATCCGTAACCTGTAAATTGTACCTTTCAGCGAGCTCTACTGCCGGAGGATGGCCACTGATAGCCGCTTTGATAACCCAGTTCTCTCCATCTCGTTTTAAAGATGAGGAGCTTTTAGGATTATTTATAATATTTACTCCTAATAAATACATTGCCTCTGGGTTACCTTTATTTGCTGATTTATGTAGATAAGTTTCATATACGTGCTTATTTCCGTCTAATAAAGCATTTTTAGCTATAGCTAAGTCGCGATAGCTCTTTTTGACTAAAGGTGATATTCCAGAGTACTTTTCAGTTTTTTCTTCTTCATTCCAAAACCTTTCATTCCACTCAATTAAACGACTTTGTCGCTTCATCAAGTTTTCTTCAGATGGTTTTGCCATACCGTATTGATGATCGTATTTACCAATACTCTTTGGTAGCCCTAAGAAGTGGGTAATGTTTGAATTAGGAGTAATATTTAATTTTGTCCTGAGTAGCTTTTCAAATGCGAACTGCCATAAGTACTCGTGATCATGTACATACCCATAAGTCATGTTACGAATATCTTTTAAAGATAAGTTCTTATTTTCTAATAGCCTAGCAATATTTCGCTGAGAACGCTCAAAAACTCTAATTTCACTAGCTTGTCCTCGCAAAATCTCTACAATAATGTGCTCACCAATTTCAAATATGCATGCTTCCGAATTTTCATTCGGCTCATCAGGTAGTATTATTAAATTTCGAGAATTAACAACCAACCCCTCACTAATTACTTGATATGTATGCTTCGGCAGAAGTATTTTTATTTGATTAAATTTTTGACTGTAATTTTTCCAAAATACAGAGCGAGCTCTTAATTGATTGCTTTGGGTATCATCAATATTAAGAGCTGAGCTATTAATATCCTTGCTCAGTAACTTAACCAGTAATTCAAACAAGAAATAATTACTTATTTCATATTTTTCCTCTAACGCCTTTCGCGAAGCAGGTTCTAATTCATACCAGAGGCTTTGATCTTCACTTGGTAAGCAATTTTCTTTTAACCATGTATCTAATATATGAGAAAAATGAATATCGCTTTGGACCAGCTCATTAGTTACAGATAACAGTTCAAATCGGGTCAATGGCGAAAATGAAGAAATTAACCATTCAGAACTAATAGTATCGAGCGTTTTAGGTAAACTATGAATAAGATTATTAATTAAACCTTTCCTTGTTGCGTTCGGTTTTGCAAGTTTAAGTTTATTAATAAAACTCAACGTTTGACTATTATTAGCCAACGCAAGTTTATTGCAGGAAATATAGTCTGCTTTATAAATATTTGTAAGCCACTCAACTCTCCGGTGATGCCTTTCATGTAGAAATGGCTTCACGATCGATAAAGTATCTAGTAATAACACAGGGTAAGATTTACGTTCTTTTTCAATAAACTGACTGGCTAAAAAGAAAGCCATATTTGCTACTGCATCATAGTTATTTATACACTTCCAAAGTAGTATGCTTATTTCTTGCTTTTCCAGTTCATCATCAATATAAATATCATTACAAAAAAGCATTAACCATTCGCTTAATGTAATAGCATCTGCCATATCATTTTTGATAACGTTTATTATTTGAGTATACGTTAAAGGTGGAAAGTTAGGCTCTATATTTGATACACCACTGTTTTCAAGATTTGAACTAGTAGGTACATTTTTCAAGCTATTTTCATTAGGTATGATAGGTGCCCTAAATTTAATACCGCTACTCAACATTTTTTAGACCACTCTGCTCAAATGACCCTAACAACTCCTGACCTTTAAACTGGAACCTAAACATTACTTTTCTATCAGCAGCATTATCTGAGTTTTTATCTGCATCAAGCGGCCCTCTGCCAGCTAGTAATGTTTTGTCAAAAAACTCCTGCTTCTTATCAAAATCCATATTATAAATATAATATGAAACACTATTAGCTCTCTTTACACTCAACTCCATGTTGTAGCTAAAGCCACCTTCACGGCTTGAATGGCCCTCCACAATAATTCGTGAAACCTCATCGGCTATATCTTCACTTTGAAAAACAACATTACTGTATATAGGAATAAATTTATCTAAAAACGTTTTACCACTACCTTTTAATGTATAGTCGCCTTGCTCAAAAAGTACGGAGTCTAATATTGAAATATCACCGGTTT